>JAUWNT010000202.1 GCA_030612495.1 Candidatus Aminicenantota bacterium | reverse complement strand
TACCGGAATAACTAAAATCAGGCATTATCCCTGTACTGGCTCTTCTGTCACTCTTCTTTTTTTTAAAGCTTTCATGCTTTGCTGTTTCATATGTTATGGCTTTCTTTTTTCCTTTAAATGTAAGGAGCTTTTCCGTATCAGAGAGGTAAAGGATACCTTCGCGTACAAATGCTGCAACTTTTACTAATCCGTGCGTATCAATTTTGTCTATATCATCTTCAGGTGTATGATAGTCAATATGTGCTCCCGAAAAAATCTGGACAGCAGGTACGCCTTGTTCAAGAAAAGATTTTTGATCACTTGCAGTGATTTGCTGCATGATCATTTCGGACTTTACACCTGTAACATAACTTGCTCCCATAAAGATAAATTTCCATTCACGAGCGCTTGCACTATTCAAAACCATTACCTTTTTATCAAATAAGCGCCCAACAGTATCTAAATTTATATTACCAATTACCTTTTCTAAAGGGAAAAGTGTTGGATTTTTCACATAATACTTTGAGCCTAAAAGGCCATTTTCTTCTGCTGTGAATGCTATAAAAACTATTGACCGTTTTGGTTTTATTGTTTTGTGTAACACTTGTGCCAATTCCAGCATTACAGAAATACCACTGGCATTATCATCTGCTCCATTGTGTATTTCCCCCTTATTTCCTTTTTTAACATCAGGCCATCCAAATCCCAGATGATCAAAATGAGCAGACACAACAACTGATTCTTCTTTTATACCTTTATTTGTTCCTGGAATAAATCCAATAATATTTTTAACTTCCCCTTTTTCCCCTTTTTCATTTATAATAGTTTTAAAGCTCTGGAAATAGGTTCCATTATTACCACCTGGCTTAAGTCCGATCTTTTCAAACTGTGCTGCAATATACTCTGAAGCTTTTTCTATTCCTTTTGTGCCTAATCCACGGCCTTTAAGTTCTTCTGAAGCAAGATATTTGATATGATCCATCATCCTTTTTGAAGAAAATAGGGGAGAAAGTTTTGCCAGAGGTTTTCGTTTAGTAATTTTTGTAAAAGCTTTTGTTCTGGCATTCTTCTCAATTTCTACAACCATGGGGGACCTGACAGCTTGCCATTTTCCTTTTAACACATTAGTTACATCTTTGCCCTGAAAAGCCAGATAGCTGTATTTACCATAATGCATTAATTTCCTCGAAATTCCATTAATTGCTTCAGGTTTTTCTATTGTTAACCATGCTATTATAGCATTATGATTTTTTGGATGTCTGACACTCACAACAAAACTATGATTAATGTTTTTAAGTACAGCATCTTTGAAACGAATTGAATCATTACTTATTTTTGCATCATAGTCAGCAATTCCTTTGATAATTATATCCCTGTATTCATTTTCATGACCCATTATCCAAATATCTTTATCTTTTGGCAATACGGATATTTCATTATCAAATTTAACTTCTATTTTTTTTGTTTTGTTTTTTGCCCATATGTTTGAAAGTTTTTTATAATTATCCAATTGTTCCTTTTTAGCTTTTGAAGGCAATAGAATTAATATATTTTCCGAACCATATATTTTTGACAAAGATGGAGGAATTTCAAGGTAATGAAGTCTACGGAATAAGTTAAAACGAGGATCAACCTGAATAATTAATGGTTTTTTTTGAAAAGAGATTTTAAAATAATGTTCTTTTTGTTTCATGGAAACTTTCTGAAATTTAATTTCATCTTCAAATGAAATTGCTATAGGAACATCAAGGTTAAAAACATCTTCCTTTTGTACCTGTTTTAATAAGAAGCTTAAAATATAAATCTTTTTTTTATTTTCTAATTTTACATCAGATATATTAAGTTCAGGTGCTCCAACCCGATGTATCCATTGATAAAAGAAAGGTTTCATCTCTTTGTTAGTTACGTTTTCAAAAGTTTTACATATATCATCAAATGAGGCAACCTTAAACTTATTATCTCTATAAAATTTCTGAAAGCCTTTGATGAATAATTTATCACCGACTTTTTCACGCAGCATATCCATAAACATCATACATTTCCCATAACCTATAGCCTCTGATGATGCACTGTTTCTTGCAAGGAATTTTGAAACAGGGAAATCATTTTCAGAAGTAACATAATCAGTGTATCTCTGTAATTTTTCACGTCTATATTCAAGCCCCTGACCACGTTGTTCCTTTATTAAATGATCAGCCATATATACTGTAATTCCTTCACACCAGTTGCCTTTATTAAAATCAACAAATACACTGTTACCCCACCAGTTATGCAAGAGCTCATGTGGATAAGATGAATGAAGAATGAATGGAAAACGTATGATTTTCGAGCCTAATAAAGTAAAAGAAGGCATGCCATAACCTGTTTCCCAAAAATTTTCTATAAGTGCAAATTTTGAATATGGATAAGGCCCAATCAAATTGCAATACATTTTCATGTACTGAGCAGTAGTTTCTAAATATTTATTTGCAAGGTTTTCGTCAGGATAACGTAAGAAAGCCATAATTTCAACATCTCCAACAGTAAGATCATATTCATTGAATTTTGCAGCAATTAAAAAAACCTCTTCTGTAGGATTTTTTGCTTCCCATTTTACAATGCGTTTGCCATTTACTTTTTTATGTATGCTGCGTTTACCATTGCTTACAACATCCCATGATTCCGGTACTGTAACTTCTAAATCATAAGTTATTAAATCGTCACTAAACCATGGGACCCAGTAAGTTGAGCCTGCAAGATATACTCCTTTTTTTGAAATTATTCCTGGAGTTTGCTTAAAGCTCCGTGTATATTGCCCTCCAAGCTGTTTTAGCTCGTAATTAATTTTTCCTTTGAATTTAAGAGTAATCTCTGCTTTATCCTTAATTTCTTTATTAAATATAATGCGATATTTATTTTGAGAAATGCTTGAAGATAAAGAAAAATCTTCTACATCCATGCCAAAATCTTTCCCGGTTATTTTGCTTGCATCCAGTTTAATCTGTACACCTGGAGTCTTAGACTCTACTTTTAGATCTTTTACAAGCAAAAAATTAAGTGTTGATCCAAGCATGTGCTCCGGGATAGTGATTTTGTCTATGGCTTCTACAAAATGTGTCTCTGGATCAACAATTGCTGTGATTTGATGATGAATTTTATTGTTAACAGCCAAAATAGGAAAGCATGCAACAATAACTAACATAAATAATAAAAGTCTTTTTAACATATATTTACTCCTTTATAATAGATTCTATAATAATCAATTTTATGTGTAAGTGCAAGAGCCCA
>JAUWNT010000263.1 GCA_030612495.1 Candidatus Aminicenantota bacterium | reverse complement strand
TATAAAAAATATTAATAAAAAATTTTTAAAATTCATGTATAATATAACCTCCAATAAAATCATAACTCCTTTTAAAACCAGGCTCTGTTGAATCACCCCTATACCTGGAGTACTCAATACCAATGCCCATTTTTTTAAATACCTTAATTCCAACATAAATGGAATTAGTATAAAAATTATCCTCTCTTATTTCTATTCCTTTATATAAATCTATAAAAGATAATTTGTTATCTCTATATCTATATCCTAATTTAAATTTTCTACTAAAATAATATTCAATACCTGCACCTGCAGATTTTTGATTGTAAGCTGAATTTATCTGCCAATAGGAAAAGATATTATCTATGCTGTAATTAAGATTGAGCTTTAAGCGCCTGAATAGTTTTATTGAAATATCACCTGAGCCAAAAGGTTTTGTAAAATCCTCATACAAAGGGTTTGAAGGCTCATAGATCCTCAGTCCATACTGAAAACTCCCTCTTATACTACTTATCTCCGGGAATTTTATTCCAATTGAAACCTGTTTCCCAATTCTATTCCTCTCTTTTGAATAATCAAAATCCTGTTCAAAATAATCAAAATTTAAAGATAGAATAGTTCTCGAAAATATAATTTTATTTAAGCCAATACCGCCCCAATATTCTTTTAGGTTTAAAAGATTATATAAATTATACTCCTCCAGGTAAAGTTCATCTGAATATTTAATACTCTTCTGGTTTAAATATAAGCTCAGAAAAAAACTATTATGATTCCCAAAATCCAGAGAAAAGGCATGATTAATAAGATTTTGTCTAACCCGCCTTCCAAACTCTTGTGTTGGACGCTGTCTAACATACTGTTTTTTAAATTGATATTTTAGATTGAAAATCCCAATATATGAATATACATTAAATCCAAATACATTATTAAATGAACGCTCATCTTTGTTTTTTGCATAAAATGAATAATATGGAAATTCATCAATTTGGAAGATGAAGCGGTTTAAAAATATTGAAGAAAGGATCATCTGTAAACCCAGATCCGCTGTCCAATCAGGTTTAGAATCTTGTTCCATTAAATAGATATTATTCGAATACCCTAAGTTTTTAATTGAAAGCCTTGGATAAAAATAGATAAAAGAGATTTTTTTCCAGGATTCTTTTACTATTTTTTCCTTAACCCTAAAAAAATCCTCAGGAAAAAGATTCAAGGAAATTAAGAATAAAATAATTACAATTAATCCTTTTCTGATAAAAGACATAGATAATTATATACAAAAAAGATGAAAGAGGCAATAGGATGTAGGATTTGGGATGTAGGATTTAGGATTTGGGGTTAGGATTTAGTGTTTAGTTTTAGGTTTTTAGTTTTAAGTTCTTGGTTAAACAAACTTTTTACTTGTAATTTGTAACTTGATACTTTTTACTTTGGGTTTGATAAATCAACCCCCTACACCTCTAACCTCTTGCCTCTAACCATGCTTTTGTTCTTTCTTAACTCAAAACTTAACACTCAAAACTCAAAACTATTTAAATGTGTCAAGTTTACAAGATTACATGCACCGTCCCCACCTTTCTGGCTGATCATACCAAAAACCCTTATAAGAACTATACCCATCAGACACAATCCTTTCGATCCTGAGATTTTTTGTTTTTAAAATATCTTCAAAAAGTTCCTTATTTAAGGTTTTTGGAATATTTGCAAAAATATTTCCTTTTTTCATAATAAATTTTAGTATAATTATTGTTTATAATCAATAAACCTGTTTTTTAGAGCGAAGCGCTAAAATGAAAGACCTGACCCCCCTTTATTTTTATTTAATTTTCCCTCTTGCTTCTGCCTTGTTTGAC
>JAUWNT010000080.1 GCA_030612495.1 Candidatus Aminicenantota bacterium | reverse complement strand
TTATATATTTTTTGTTTTTTTCTTCCTTTCTATTTTCATTTTTTCAAGCTCTTTTTTCATTTTCTTTTCTTCCTTTTCTATCTTTTTCATATCTTCCTTTAGTTTTCTTAGTCCTTTCACATAATTCTCTTTTGCTATTTTTTTTACCTCTTCAATCTCCTCTCTTATTTTCTCTAAATCCTCTTCCTTTATCTTCTTTAGTGATTGCCTTTTAAGCTCTATCATCTTCTTTTTCAACCCTTCTATATTCTTGTAAACGTTTTCTTGTACCTTTTCAGAAATTTCAAGAGGAAACTTCTTTATATTATCCATAAAACTATCCCAATAAAAACTATGTTTTTCATCTTTTTCAGGAATTATCTTAATTTTCTTCATTTTTTTATCTCTATATAATTCAAGCAAAACAGGCTCTTTATCCTTTAATGAATACAAAACTTTACGAATGTCTGATGTTGTTTTGGTTTTTTTATTATTTGCCCTAATTATAATGTCACCAACCTTTAATCCTCCCTTTTTAGCTGCACTATCTTCATCTATTTTAGATATCATCAAACCATAACCTTCCTTTACATTAAACTTAATTGCTAAACCTGGAGTTATTTCAACAATATTAATCCCTAATTTCCTTGAACTCTTTATATTAATAGTAAATTTTCTAATAAGGGGGAATGAACTTGAAATCTCAGGAACTTCAAAAAGGTCAGGTAAACTTTTTTTAAACTTATCATATTTATAATAATATTTATAATTATAATCTTTTTTCTCTTTCAGTTCTCCAATCTTTACTTTTAAAACTTTTACCTTATTGTCCCTTTTTACCTCAATTTTAACAACCTTACCAGGAGACAGAGCTTTTACAATATTTGTTATATCTTTATATTCCTTAATTCTTTTGGAATCAATCGAAATAATAACATCTCTACTTTTTATTCCTGCCTTATCAGCTGGAGAACCTTTTACTACTGAACCCACCATTTTGGAGCCATCTTTTTTATTAGAGCGAATATATACTCCCAACCATCCTCTTTTGACCTTCCCATATTTTTTTAATTGCTCTACTATTTTTATTACCCTTTTTATTGGAATTGCATAACACAGATCTTTATTCTTTGACTTCAACCCTTGTAAAATAATCTCTGAATCATAGTCTTTAAACAAAAGATCAGGCTTATATGAAAAGCCGAATCTTCCTCTTATCACAGCTATTAATTCACCCTTTTTATTAACTACAGCACCTCCTGAAGCACCTGGAACAACAGGAGCATTTAAAATCATTTCATCATTAGAAACGCTACTAATTATACCCTGGAAAATAGACGGGAAATTATCATAAAACACTCCAATAAGAGAAATCCAATTACCTAATTCATAACTTAATGCCTTTTTTATTGGTTTAAGAGCATTACTTTTTAATTTTAACAAAATCAATGATGATGTTTTATCTTTACCAACAACTTTAACAGGATATTTTTTCCCATCAACAGTTTTTATATAAATTTTATCATATGGATGGTGGGTTATCAGAGTACTTGTTAGAACTAAATTTCTCTCTATTGCTATACCTGTTGTAATATATTTTTTATGATTTTCAGAAACAACTTTTACAATTGAGGGAGAAACATTACTTAAAATCCCCTTTACCTCTTTTTCAAATGCATTAATACCTTGCTTAGGAAAAACTACAAAAAATAACATAAATAACATTAATAAAAATATAATAATTTTCTTCATTTAATCTTCCTCCTTAAATTATACAATTAAAAAACTTAAACACTTTACTTTGATGCATCATATCTGTTTAGATGCAATTCTTTGTATATAAGTTTCAAAAATAGAAAAAATCAAAAGTTAATATAAAACATCTGGATTTATAATTTAAAACTTTTAAGAGTTCAACAATATTGCAACAAATAAAGGTATCATTATCTCATGGTGGCCAATGAAATAATATCCTTTACCTCCATTTGATATGGGCCTTTTCACAACATTCTCTAAAGGCCTATAATGTTGTATAAAATCAAATACTGCAGTGTGAAAACCCTTCAATTTAATACCCTGGCCAATACAAAAGGATACTGCTTTTAAAAACACTTCAGGCATTACAACTGCTGATCCGATATTTATATATACACCGCCATTATTTAGTTTCGAAACTATTGAAGAAAATAAAATAAAATCTTTTTCAGACAATGCACCCAACACTGCTCCATCGAAATTTGGATGATAATGTATGAAATCTGTACCAATTGCTGGATGTACTGTTACAGGGATGTTTAATTTATAAGCATTGTATAAAATACTATAACGATTATATTGGAATTTTGACTGAATCAAATAGTTACCAACAGATTCTCCTCCTCCCAAACCATTTTCAAAGCCTTCTTTCAAAGCAATATTCAAAAACAAACCAGTTTCTTCAGTATTACCATAAATTCCTTTATGTAAATTCTTTTTGACATCCTCTGAAGTTTTGCCAGCTAAGGCAATTTCAAAATCGTGAATAATAAAAGCTCCATTAACACTTATTGATGAAATCCATCCTCTTTGCATCATATTGATTATTATTAAACTTAAACCCACTTTTATACAATGAGCTCCCATACCCAACATAATAGGTTTCCCATTCTGCCTGGCATGTTTTACAAGTTTTGAAAATTCAAGAAGCTCTTTTGAAGCCAAAAAATTAGGAAACGATTTTAAAAAAGATTTAAAGTCAGCTTCAGAAGTATATGGCTCTGCAAAATCCTTTACACTTACAAGTGATTCCCTTTCATCAATTGAAATTGTTTTTAAATTCTTTTTATTTAATAAGGGATATTTTTTATATGGCATTATCCTTATTTTAATAACTTTGAATATTTCAAAATATACTCAACACCACTATAAACAGTTAAAAAAGTTGCAAAATATAACAATATTGTGCCAGCTGCAAACATAATATCAGGATATGGCAATCTTTCATAAATAATTAAAATTCCAAGAGATACAATTTGAAACAAAGTTTTTTTCTTTGCTAACCAGGATGCTGAAAAAACTGCATCATTAACAAGAAAATAAAATCTAAACCCTGCAATCAATATCTCTCTTAAAATTATTACAGTAGCAACCCATGTTTCAACTACTTGTAGATGTACAAGTGCAAGTAGAGCACTGGTTACAAGAAGCTTATCAGCAAGAGGATCAAGAAATTTTCCAAGATCCGTAATTTGATTGTATTTACGAGCAATATATCCATCAAGCGTATCAGAAATAGCAGCAATGACAAATACAATAAAAGCAATAATTTCTTTATTCTCCATTTTTGTAAGAAGGATAACAACAAATATTGGGACAAGTATTATTCTTATTACTGTTATTATGTTTGCTAAATTCATTTTATCAAAATATATTTTATAATTTATTAAATAAAAAAGCAATACCACTAAGTAGATCTGGCAAGAGTTAAAACAACTACATCTGCTTTTTCTCTTTTCATCAATTTTGCACATTTTTTTACAGTTGTTCCAGTTGTATAAACATCATCTATTAATAATATTTTTTTTTTACTTATTTCAACCGGATCATTCAATTTAAAAGCTCCATTAAGGTTATTTAATCTTTTTCTCATACTCAATCCAGCTTGCGGCAATGTTCTTTTAATTTTTGTTAAATTATAAGGTGATATTTTTATTCCAAGTTCTTTTGATAGAGTTTTTGATACTTCAAGAATATGATCATATTCTCTTTTTCTACCATCATCTGATGGAACCGGAATAATAAAATCAAATTCCTCATCAACTTTTTTATAAAATAGTTCAATATAATAGCTTGCAATTAATTTTTTTAGCTTTTCAATCTCTAAATACTTATATAATAAAATCAGATCTCTTATTTCCCCTTCATATATAGAGTAAGATATATGCTTTCTAAATATGGGGGGATTAATCAGACACTCTCCACATAGATTACCATCTATATGTAATAATTTACCACATTTTTTACAAACTGGTTCTAAATTTATTCTTATCTTGCTTTTACACTCATTACATATAATCTTTTCATCTCTGGAGACAAGTATATTATCACACAATTTGCATCTTGGTTGGAAAATCGAAATTTTAACAATACTTAGTAAGTCTGCAATCACTTTATATATTCTAACTCTTGTAGGGGCGAGGTTTCCTCGCCCTACAATCTATTTAGCTTCTTTATCTATAGGGAAAATTTCATGTTTTGGCCATGGTTTGAGGTCTTTTTTTATCTCTTTCATTAAAACTTCAATACCTTTCATAAGTTGTGCATCATATCCTCGAGCCATTTCATTCGGATCAAGATCAACGGTTATATCAGGCTCTATACCAACATTCTCAACAACCCAATTTCCCTTTGTACTGTAAATTCTATAATCAGGAGCAGTCAATCCACCACCATCAATAAGACTTATAAACATTGAAACACCTACAAGACCACCCCATGTTCGTGTCCCAATAATTGGTCCCATTTTGCGCGACCTGAAAATCATTGGTAATTCATCACCACCTGAGCCTGCTTGACGGTTTGTTAACAATACCATATGAGCTCTTGTGCCTAAAGAAGGACTTGTCTGATCATGCGAATACCTACGTGTCCAATAAGAATGAATATTTTTATCCAATCTACCTAAGAAAATATCAGGATCAAGTCCTCCTCCATTATATCGTCCATCTATTATAAGGCCTTTTTTTCTAGTCTGTGCATAAAAGTATTTTGGGAATTCAACAGCAGATGCATTGTATGTATCTGGCAGATGGATATAACCAATCTGCCCTTTAGAAGCTTTTTCAATAAGTAAACGATTGTGTTCAACCCAATCAAGATATCTCAATAACCTCTCACCTCTTTGTGGTTTTACTACAATCTCTTTTGCTCCAATTCTTGTTGGTTGTTTATTTACAAGAAGTGTTACCTGTTTTCCTGCTAAATCCTGGAAATAGCTATAAATATTTTTATCAGCTGTAACATTCTTATCATTAACTTTTAAAATGTAATCTCCTTTATTAACATTAATACCTGGTTTTAAAAGCGGTGGGGTTATCCCACGAGACCAATCCGTAACTTTATAAATCTTCTTAAATCTATAACGATTACTTACTTTATCTATTTCCCAGTCAACACCAAGCATACCTATGTTAACTCTATCAGCTTTCCTTTTTCTATCTCCTCCGAACACATAAGTGTGTGAAGTATTAAGCTCACCAATAAGTTCTCCAATAATATAGCGTACGTCCTGTCTGCATGATGCAAACTGCATCAGTCTTCCATATTTTTCCTTCATAGTTTTCCAGTTCACTCCATGCATATTAGGTTCATAATAAAAATCTCTCTCCATGCGCCATGCTTCATTAAAAATCTGTTCCCACTCTTTTAGAGGTTCATATCTCATTTTTAAATCAGACAGATTTAATGCTTTACCCTTTGAATTTTTTGAATTAGATTTAATAATTCCAATAGAATTTTTCTTCTTGTACACAATGTGTGAACCATCAAAAGAAAGTTTATATCCATCAATACCAGTTATAACTGTTTTTTCCTTCTTGTCATTAAAAGAAAAAGTATAAAGGTTTCTCGGACCAACTCTGCGAAATTCAAACCTGTTAAAATCTCCTTTATCTGCATTCAAATAAAATATTGAATCTTTATTAACTGAAAGATTACGATAATTGCCTGGCTTTAAAGGTAAAGCCTCTATTCTCTCAGGAATACCTTCAAAATCAATAACCATTCTTAATGTTTTTATATCTTTTTTCGCTTTTTTCCCAGATTTTGCCTTTTTTAAATCTTGTTTTTTACTATTCTTACATGCACAACTCTCTTCATCACTCTTAAAAGGTAAAATCGGCTTACCATTTTTCTTAAGAGTCAAACAATATATTCCAGCAACATTTTTATAAACCATTTCCCACTCAAAATCACAAAAAGTAGGATTAAAGCGTCGATTTGAAATAAAAAAGAGATGTTCTCCATCTTTTGAAAAAACAGGACCAAAATCATTAAAAATACCATTGCTTACACAATGAATTTTCCCAGTATCCAATGAATATATATAAACCTTTGTTACCAGATCTTTATCCATCTTCGAATATGCAATAAAGCGGCTATCAGGAGACCATGTAAAATCATATATTGGCTTCAGGTCAAGAGAAACATCAATATTTTCATAATATGCTTTATCAACTTTATAGATTTTCTTTGTTGCTATATCAATGTAATAACATGTTAGAGTTTGATCTGTAAATGCAATTTTTTTACTGTCAGGAGACCACCTTAAAGTATGGCGGTAACCATCTTTATTATGAGTTAAACATACAGCCTTGGTTAACCCCTTCGGGTCAGTTATATAGATTTCATACTCTCCGCTTTTATCAGAAAAATAGGCTATTTTCTTTCCATCAGGGGACCAAACTGCATCTTTATCTCTGGCTCCAGAATCCTCAGTTAGATTCCGTGTTGGACCATACTTTTCAGGAACAGTAAAAATCTCACCCCTGGCTTCAATAAGTGCTCTTTTCCCAGATGGAGAAATATCAAATCCAGCAATATAATTTTTAACCTTTTTTATGTAAGGTCTAACTTCAGAAGCATCAGCAATAATTTTTATGGGTACAGGTTTTGTCTCTTTAGTATTTACATTTAAGACCCACAGTTCCCCTCCTTTTTCATAAACAATTTTGTTCCCTCCTTCACTTGGTCTACGAGCATCATAATCAGCATGTTTTGTAATCTGTTTTATATGAGATGTCTTAGTATTGTAGTCATATATATTTAATACTCCATTACGATCCGAGCTAAAGTATATACTATCCCCTATCCACATTGGAATTCTATCAGTTCCTCTAAATTTCGTTAGCCTTGTATCCTTTTTTGTTTTAAAATCGTAAAGGTAAATATCCTGAGCCAATCCGCCCTTATACCTCTTCCATGTCCTGTGTTCTCTTCTCACACGATTGTAAGCTATTTTACTCCCATCAGGCGAAAAACTTCCTGCAGCAGCTTCATGCATAATCATTTCTTCAAGGCCTGTTCCATCTGGAGAAATTAAATAAAGGCGAGAAAAACGACTATAACTATGTCTTGTAGACCAGAATATAATCTTATTTTTAACAGGGTGCCATCCTACAACCTCATCATACCCTGGATGAAATGTTACTCTTGTTATTTTGCCTCCATTACTATTCATCACATATACATCAGGATTACCATCATAATCTCCAGTAAAAGCTATCATCTTTCCATCATGAGAAAATTTCGGGAATCTCTCCTGGCCATCATTAACAGTCAAACGAGTTGCAATACCGCCTTTTGCAGGAACTGCCCATATATCTTCTCCATAAACAAATACAATAGTATTTCTATGAATATCAGGAAATCTCTTTAATTGATTTTGCCCGTTTAATGCAGCACCTTGTAAAACAAATGAAAAAATAAAAGCAAACGCTACTATAACAAGCATTTCAAATCTTTTTAGTCTAAGTTTTGAAAAAAAACTTTTCATTATAAACCTCCTTTACATAAGTATATAATACGTAAAATATTTTTTTCAGTTCAGTTTTTATATATTTTATTCCAAAAAAAATTTATTTAATAATCAATATTTATAGCTTGGAAGAACTATTGACTTAAAAAGATTAAGAGCATAATTGTCTGTCATTCCTGCTATAAAATCAATTATTCTTCTATTTATTGAGTCATTCTCAGGATAACGATTTATAAATTTTTCAGGTTTAAGATTAATATAGAAAAAAATGGCCTGCAACATCCCCCTTATTTTTTTCCGCTCTTTTTCTAATACTTCAGATTTATAGACTCTTTTAAATAAAAAATCTCTTAGTTTTGACACCTCATTATAAATTTCATCTGAAACAGAAATAAACTCAAGATTATTCTCTAAAGTTTTATATATAATATCTGTTACAATAGTATCAATTCTTTTTGCAAATGTCTTCCCTAAAATTTTATTAGTTGAAATAGGTATATCATTTCTTGTAATGATCTCAGCTCTCAAAGCATCATCAATGTCATGATTAACATAAGCAACGATATCTGAGATTCTTACAATTTGACCCTCAAGAGTAAAAGGTATTTTATCCCTATCTTCAGGGGTAATGGGGCCAATTCCCTTAGAATGTTTAAGAATCCCATCCCTGACTTCAATAGTCAAATTTAATCCTCTTCCATTATATTCAAGTTTATCCACAACTCTCAAGCTCTGTTCATAGTGTCTGAAGCGCTTATCAGAAAACCCGTCCAATATCTCTTCTCCTGTATGACCAAAAGGAGTATGACCAAGATCATGTGCCAAAGCAATCGCTTCTGTTAAATCCTCATTTAGATTCAATGCTTTTGCAATTGTCCTTGCAATCTGGCTTACCTCTAATGTGTGTGTTAATCGTGTCCTGAAATGATCACCTTCAGGAGAGATAAAAACCTGAGTTTTATGTTTTAATCGTCTAAAAGATTTTGAATGTAGTATCCTATCCCTATCTCTTTGAAATTCAGTTCTCATTGGAGACTTTTCTTCTTTTCTTATTCTTATACTGTTTTTACTCTTCGAAGCTTTCGGATTTAAACTCTCCTCTCTTATTTCAAGCTCTTCTCTTATTTCCATGATTTAAATTAAAATAAATCCAGATATAATATAAAATATATAAAATATTACTAAAGGGTAAGCTACTTTAAACTTAATCTTTTTCATACATAAGCCAATCAAAGCTAAAATGGCTATAACAGGTATTACCAGGATATAAAAAATCAGCAAATTCCCATATGGTCCAGTTGAGTAAATCTGCATTGGGTTACCAATCCATATTGCTCTAAACCCTGAAAAAGCAAGGTCAATTACATTTGAACCAAACAACATACCAAGAAGTGCGCTCTTTTTATTAGCAATAACATAACGATATGTTAACATAAATTCAGGAAAACTACTTATATACGAGGTAAACATAATAATAACCCCACCAAGAGAAAATATACTAGCTATTGCCATTCTAAACGAAGCTCCCATAGCTTCCCTTACAAAAATCACAAGACCAAAAATTAAAAAAGCATAAATAAAACTATTATAAGAAAAATCTTTAATCCATGCACCAGCTGTTAAAGGTACAATATATTTATCTCCATTCTCATTTCCAATACTTTCTTCTTTCTCTTCTTTTGAATTTTTATCAGTTTTATTATTTATTTTTTTGATAATTCCTGGAATGAAGAATTGAGAAAATACATATACTATTCCAATAATCATCAAAATCCAGGATTCAATGACATCCAGTTCTTTATTCATTACAAAAATAAATAGTAATGTTGAAGATAAAACATAAAAAATCAAACTGATCTTCACACTTGGCTTAACTTCAATTATATCATCTTTCTTTACCATACCCTTTTTGATCATAAAAATTATTGCCACAGCACCAATTCCAAGAAGATTACTCATAGCAGAGAATACGATATTTAATGTGCCTGAACCAGCTTTTTCACCAAGCTCTAAAGCTTTCCAGGTTTCATACGTTATAAATGGCGTTGCAGCAAGTATTGCCATAACAATTTCAGGGCCAGATGTAGCTAAAGCTTGAAAGGTTGATGCGATTACATCTTCAGGCAGACGTAATAATTTTCCAATCCTTCCTCCAACCTTTTTCAAAGGGCCTGAAAGTATAAATATCACATAACATGAAGCAGCTAAAACAAACAACCCATAAAAAAATATAATAATCTCTTTCATT
>JAUWNT010000260.1 GCA_030612495.1 Candidatus Aminicenantota bacterium | reverse complement strand
CCTTGCTTCAATTGATGCTTTTACCAGCTCTTGTGAAGCAAGTGAAAATATCCATTTACGTTCTGAGTGTTTATGAACATCAAGCAGCTTATCAAAATATTCAGAAAAACCATAATCAAACATTCGCATAGCACAGCTTATAATTCCATATCCAAAAGGAGGTTCTGCACCTGATTTTACTTTATCTGTAGAATTAAACTCCTGTTTGGCTTTAGCTAATCCTTGATTTACTGCTATAAAAACATCAATTATGTTTAGATTCTTATTTTGATGTAACTGAGGTGCAAATCTTACTTCAATATATCGCACACCTTCTGATAAATTATCGGTAGCAAGTTCATAAGCAACTCTCTCCAGAGAAGATTTATCTTGCAAAACAGCACCAGTATAAGCAAAACCCTTTAAATACTCCCCTAAATTCTCATATTTATCCTTAAACACAAGTTTTTTTAATCCCTCTTCTGTATATGATGGAAGAGAAATTCCATTTTCTTTAGCTAATTCAATCAAAGTAGATATACGAATAGAGCCATCTAAATGTAAATGAAGGTCAGTTTTAGGTATTTTTTTTATAAACTCTTTTGTAATTTTCAAAGTTTTTTTACTCCTTTAAGTAATTTTTTAATCTCAGGTCTATTTTTAAAAATTTCTTCTTCACTCAAACCAGTAAGTTCATGAGGGAAGACCAACCATTTATCTGTTTTATGAATGTAATAGTCAGGTATTCTATCTGTTTGATTATTAGCAGATTTATAATAAGTAGTAGCTACTCTAATATCATTGGGTGTATTTCTTCTTGCTTTTTCTTTTAAAGTATCAATAACAGCTTTTATGCTTAATCCAGTATCATACACATCATCTACAATAAGAAGTGAATCTTCAAAATTTATATTTGTTGCAATATAATCAAGTCCATGAACTCTAATTTTCTTACTTCTCTGAGCAATACCATCATAAGCAGATGTACGTATTGCAATATGGTCAGTCTTAATCCCAAAATAATCAAGTAATTCCTGAACTGCAATACCAACTGGTGTTCCTCCACGCCAAATAGCAATTATAAAATTTGGTTTAAATCCACTATTTATAATCTGTACACCAAGCTTAACTGAATCCTCAAGGAGTTGCTGGGCATTTATAAAAATTTTTTCTATCATTATGATAATTCACCCTTTACTTTCTTTTACTAAATTTTTCCTTTTTTTAGAATGCTGTTTGATCATTGCTACAATCATATGGCTTGATACAGGGTTATGCCCCTCAGGAATAATAATATCAGCATGTCTGCGACTTGGTTCAACATAAGCCAGATGCATAGGTCTCACTGTTTCAAGATATTGATTAATAACAGAATCCATGCTTCGATTTCTTTCAGCTATATCTCTTTTCAATCTTCGAATAAATCTTATATCACTGTTCGTACTAACAAAAATTTTAACATCCATCAATTCCCTAAGTTTTTTTTCAACAAAAATTAAAATTCCTTCAACAATAATGATTTGAGCTGGCTTTTTCCTCTCTCCATGCTTTTTGCGAGTATGTGTGGTGAAATCGTATATTGGGGTTTCAACCTCCCTACCTGCAATTAACTCTTTTAAATGCTGGACAAACAAATTTGTTTCCAGAGCATCAGGATGGTCATAATTAACCTTTTCTCTTTCATAAAAAGGCAGATGCCTGTTATCTTTATAATATGAATCGTGTTGAATTGTAATTATATCATAATCTCCCAACTCATCAATAATAGAATTAATAATTGTTGTCTTTCCTGACCCACTTCCACCAGCAACTCCAATAACTATAGGTTTACTCTTTCCCATTTGATAATTAATTTAGCATTTTTTAATAAAA
>JAUWNT010000026.1 GCA_030612495.1 Candidatus Aminicenantota bacterium | reverse complement strand
AATCGAGTAAATGATCGTACAGGATACTTTTGGGGAGATAGATTTAAGAGTGTGTTAATTGAGAGAGGAGAATGCTTATTGAATTGTCTTGCATACATAGATTTAAATTCGATAAGAGCAGGAATAGTGAAGAGGCCAGAGGATTATCGATGGAGCAGTATAGGTTTTAGAGTTAAGAGTAATAATCGGAATAAGTTTTTAAGTTTTGAAGGAGTATTTGAAGATGATAATAGTTTGAGAGATTTTTTAAGATATAGAGAATTTCTTTACAATAAAGGAGCGGTAGCGAAGGATGCAAAAGGTAAGATATCAGGAGAGATAATAAGAGAGGAGATTGAGAGGGATTTTAAGTTAGGAGAAGCTGAGTTATTCAGGTATCGTATACGTTATTTTACAGACGGTTTGGTTTTAGGTTCAAAAGATTTTATAAAGTCATCATATGCTATGTTTGGAGGCACAGTGATATTAAAGAAGGATAGGCGGATACATAAAACAGGTTTAACGGAAACGATTTTTTCAGTAAGGCGGTTAAATTCGATATCGCCATAGAAAATTAGATTTAAACTTATTTAGATAAAGAGTTTTTATATGTTATGTGGATGAGTGTATATGTAATCAGAAAGTTAATTTTTAAAAGATCATATTCCTGATTTTTTTATATAAAACCCATTCAAATAATAATCAAAGTAATTAGGAATATTATTTAAATCAATATTTTTGAAAGATTTTTATATAGAAAATAGAAATTGAATTGAAATAATTTATTAAGTAGATAAATTACCTGTCCCCTTTATTCAAATTACCTGTCCCCTTTATTCATTTTATTCCTTTATTTCATTATTTTAAATCAGCTGAAGAAGGAGTCTCAGTCAACCAATATATTTTATCCAGGTTATAAGACATGCGGGGGGGCTTCCACTGGAAGTTAATTGTCAATAAAGTAGACTGAATTTTTTTATGTTGTTTTGAATATAATCTTTCATCTTTTTTAAAGCAATAGCCCTGTGAGATATCTTATTTTTTTGATCAGTTGTTAATTCAGCAAAGGTTTTATTTAAAGGAGGATAAAAAAATAGAGGGTCATATCCGAAACCATTATTTCCTCTTCTTTCTTTTAAAATTATGCCTTCAGCTTCTCCTTGAAATGATTTTATTAATTTTCCGTTTTTTGAGATAGAAAGAACTGTTACAAATTTTGCCTTTCTATTCTTTGTGTTTTTTAACTCTTTTAGGAGTTTTTTTATGTTTCTTTCATCATTTGAGTCATTTCCTGCATATCTTGCTGAATGAACTCCAGGTTCTCCTTTTAGAGATTCTACTACTAAACCTGAGTCATCACCTACACAAAGTGTATTTCTAATCAATCTACTATAAAAGATAGATTTTTGATTGGCATTTTCCTGGAAGGTTGCTCTATCTTCAGCACATATGTCAGTTATTTTCATGTCAGAAAGGGAGTATAGCCTTAGTTTGAGCTTGCTATTTCTAAGTATTTTATTTATTTCTTTAATTTTCCCCTTATTTTTAGTTGCAATAAGAGTTTTGATCATAATTTTTCGTTTGTTATTTTATTTACTCCTTTAAGTTGAAGCACTTTTTCCAGGAATTGTTCATTTTTGTTTTGAGAACTTGCAAACAAGATTTCGATTTCAATTCCTTCTTTATATTTATAAAAGTCTGCATTTGTATAACTTATACCGAGTTCAGTAATTATCTTTTTTATCTCAGTAAATATTGATGCTCTATCCTCAATTTTTATTATATAAACAAACATTTTTTTCTGTTTTTCAATAATTTTTGATATATATTTAAAGAAAGTTAGAATAATGATAATGAAGATTGTAATAAGAAAGGAGATCAGATAATATCCGCTTCCAACTGAAATCCCGATTGCAGATACAGTCCACATACTGGCTGCAGTTGTAAGTCCATGAACTGAAAATTTTGCTTGAATTATTGCCCCAGCTCCAAGGAATCCTATTCCAGTTACTATTTGAGCAGCAATCCTTGAAGGATCAACATTTTTTGCTAAGATTGCAAATTTAAATGAGAGTATTGTTAGTAAGGTGCTTCCTATAGCAATCAGAATATTTGTCCTGAGTCCTGCCTCTTTATGAGACATTTCTCTTTCAAGCCCAATTATTCCTCCTAATATAGCTGATAATAAAATCTTTAATAAAATTTCTAATTCCATCTTATCTATATATATATGCTATTATAAAAATAATTGCAATAAATAAGGTATAGAATGCAAAGTAGGGATTTTTTAAAAGTCTTTCGGGTTCTTCAGCACCTTCTATATCTTTAATGGATTTTTTCATGAACATCAATAAATATATGAGAATAAAAGGTATTGAGAAAAGGAATGAGTTTAGCTTTGATTCAATTGTAAATATAGAGAGGCTTACAATAAATATTATTGCATTTAAAATCATAAAGGTAATAAGCATTTTCAAACTGTATTTTTTTAGAGATATTCTATACCCGGAGGATTCTTCTTCTGTTAGAAATTTTTTTTCGGCAACCCTTTTACCTACCATTAGAAAATTTCCAAAAAACCACCATGAAATTAATATTGAAACAGTAGGAAAAATTCCTGTCATAATATACCATCCTATTAGAAACCTTATAGGATTATTTATGGATTCTATTGTTGAATCTAAGAAAGGGATATCTTTCACTCTTATTGGAGGAACATTGTAAACAATGCCTGCTATGAGCAGGGATATTAGACATATTACAAATTGAACATTAAAGATTTTAAAAGAGATTAGTAATGAAATAATAACAAGAAGGAACCAGATGGTCATTAGTATCTTTTTATCTATTTTATTTTTAACAAGAGGCCGATTCTTTTTTGATGGATGGAATGCATCAAAAGGAGCATCTGTAATCTCATTTACAATGTAATTCGCAGTAGAAATGAACCAGGTCAAAAGAAATGCGATTAGTAATCTTAATATTGATGAAAGATTGATTAATGTGTGTGTAAATTTTGGTTGCAAAACAAAAAATGCTAAAAAGCCGGGAATTATGGCAAGGCTTCTTGGCCACCTTGTCAGTCTTAAAGATTCAACATATAATTTAATTTTTTCTTGCATAGATTTCCCACGAATCAAACAATTGTAGTTTAAATTTTATAAGTTTAAGTATTTTTTGTAAAGTTTTTTTATTTTTTAGTGATGGAAATATTCTTGTTATAAGGTAAAAAGAGGAAAAATGCCATGCGTATCTTTTTTTTTTAATAATTTCAAAGCCATATTTTTTGAGAAGAGTGTCTATTGATTTTAGATTAAAAAAGTTAATATGCGCGATTCTGAAATGCCACCATCTTTTTCCAAAGATTTTTGCTGTAAAACTATTTATATCCGGGGTAACAATAACTAAAATCCCATTTTGTTTAATTAAGTCTTTTATTTTAGATATGAATTTATCAGGATTTACTAAGTGTTCTAAAATATCAAGTAATGTAATGACTGAGAAATTTTCTGATGTTTTAAAATCATTGATAGTACCTTTGAATAAGTTTATTCCATAAAGTTTTTTAGCCTCTTTTACAAGAAAATCCGAAGGTTCAATACCTGATATATTATACCCTTCTTTATGAGCTATATTTAAAAAAATACCGCTTGCAGCTCCAATATCGAGGATCTTATTCCCGGGTTTTTGGATTTTTCTTAACCTTTTTAGAATTAATCTGAAATTTTTTGACCTTCCGTCTGCTTCTAAAGAATATTCTTTATCATCAAGTTCAGAGTAAAATTTCAAAATATGCTCTTCCGGAATGTATGGGTTAGAAAATACAAAAGAACAATTTTTGCAAAAGAAAAAATTCCAGAGAGAGCCATATCTACTATCAGTTATTTTAAAATCACCTGAATCAATATTATCTGGAGTAAAATTACCTTTTTTAAAGGTAGCAATTTCTTTAGAATTACAAATAGGGCACCTTGTTCTTTCGTTAAGTGTCATTTATTGAATATACCATATTTTCTTGTGATATTAAAGTATTGCAAGGGTTCTAATAAGTGGGATTAATATTGTTTTTTGTTAATTTTAAAAAATAGTTTTAATTTACTTGAAAATATGGATGCGTTGTGTTAATTTTTAATTTTAAATTTAGGAGGTAAATGTGAGTTATAAAGTTGCTATTAATGGTTTCGGAAGAATAGGAAGAAATTTTTTTAGATCAAGCATAGATCAAGATTACTTTGAGGTTATTGCTATTAATGATATTACTTCTGCAAAGACCCTTGCTCATCTTTTAAAGTATGATAGTGTATTTGGAAAATTTGAAAAAGAGGTTAGGGTAAATGAGGGGAGTATTGTTGTTAATGGAAGAGAAATTAGAATTTTTTCTGAGAGAGACCCTGAAAATTTACCCTGGAAAAATCTTGGGATTGATCTTGTTGTTGAGTCAACAGGGCTTTTCAGGAAGAGAGAGGGTGCTGAAAAGCATATAAAGGCAGGAGCAAAAAAAGTGATCATATCAGCTCCTGCAACAGATCCTGATATTACGATCGTTATGGGAGTTAATGATTCAGAGTATAATAGTAAAGAACACAATATAATTTCAAATGCTTCATGTACAACCAACTGTGTGGCACCTGTTGTGAAAATTTTAAATGATAATTTTAAAATAATAAAAGGAAATATGACAACTATTCATTCATATACAAACGACCAGCGTATACTTGACCTTCCACATAAAGATCTAAGAAGAGCAAGAGCTGCAGCGCAGAATATGATTCCTACAACTACAGGAGCTGCAAAAGCTGTTGGACTTGTAATTCCTGATGTTGCAGGTAAAATAACTGGGAGTTCTATAAGGGTACCAACCCCTGATGTTTCTATAGTTGATCTTGTTGTAAGCTTGGAAAAATCTACTGATGTTGAAGAAATGAAAGGACTATTTAAAAAAGCTTCTGAAAATGAATTAAAAGGCATACTTGAATATTCAGAGGAGCCTCTGGTTTCTTCGGACATAATTGGAAATGATAACTCCTGTGTTATAGATAGCCAATTTATTACAGATATCGGAGGGAATATGGTTAAGATTCTTGCTTGGTATGATAATGAGTGGGCATATTCAAGTAGGATAAGAGATTTAATAATAAAAATAGTAGAGAACTAGAATGAAAAAAATATATATAAAACATATTGACGTAAAAGGCAAAGTTGTTTTTTGTAGAAATGATTTTAATATCCCTCTTAATGAGAATGGTGAGATAGTTGATGATACGAGGTTAAAAGCGTCTCTACCAACATTGAAATATTTAATTGATAATGGAGCCAGAATTGTTTGTGCATCTCATATGGGAAGGCCTGAAGGTAAGAAGAAACATGAACTTAGTCTTAAACCTGTTGCTGATAAATTGTCTGAAATGCTGAAAACGAGTGTTATTTTTAATGGAGAAGTAACAGGTAAAAAAATTGATAAAATCAAATCTGAATTGGAGGAAGGTGATATTCTTTTACTTGAAAATCTAAGATTTAATTCAGGAGAAACAAAAAATGATAAAAAATTTGCAAAAGAACTGGCAAAAGGGATTGATGTGTATATTAATAATGCATTTGGAGTTTCTCACAGAAAACATGCTTCAGTTGTAAGAATTACTAAATTTGTCCCCATCTCTGTTGAAGGTTTTCTTTTGAAAAAAGAGATAGATTATCTTAGTTTAGCAATAGAAAAGCCTTCGGAAAATTTTTGTATGATACTTGGTGGAGCAAAAGTTTCAGATAAGATTCCCATTATATTGAATTTGATGGATAAAGTTAAAACAATTCTTATTGGAGGAGCAATGTCTTATACATTTCTGAAGGCAAAGGGTATAAGTGTTGGAGGTTCAAAGGTTGATGATGATTTTATTAAGATGTGCTCAGATATTTTAAAAAAAGCTGAAGAGAATAATGTGAAAATATTATTACCAGTTGACCATATAGCTTCTATTGTTATGGAATCTAATGTAACGATCAAAATGGTGAGAACCGGAGAGGAAATTCCTGAAAATATGAAAGGATTTGATATTGGAATTGATACTATTCAATTATATACAAACGAAATAAAAAAAGCTGAGTTAATTGTCTGGAATGGTCCTATGGGAGTTTTTGAAATTGACTTGTTTTCTGGTGGGACAACAGGGATTGCAAAGGCTGTTGCTGAATCAAATGCATTATCAATTGTTGGTGGTGGTGATACTGTTTCAGCAATACATAAAGCTGGTGTAAGTGATAAAATTTCTCATATCTCAACTGGTGGCGGAGCATCCCTTGAATTTTTATCTGGTAAGAAATTACCTGGTATTGAGGCTTTAACGGAGGTTTAATGAAAAAAGAGTTTATTATTGCAGGTAATTGGAAAATGAATAAAACAGTTGAGGAGAGTATTGATTTTATTAAAGAACTGGATGATAAGATAGAAGCTAATGAAGGAGTTAGAATTCTTATATTTCCTCCCTTCACATCCATTTATTCAATAAGTAATCTGTCAGATAAAATAAAGATTGGTTCACAAAACATATTTTATGAAGATAGAGGTGCATATACAGGGGAAATATCCCCTTTAATGCTTAAGAATCTTGTTGATTATGTGCTTATTGGTCATTCTGAAAGAAGAGAGATATTTAAAGAGTTGGATTCAGATTTGAATAAGAAAATAAAAACTGCTTTAAGGCATAAGCTTAATCCAGTTTTATGTATTGGTGAAACATTGGAACAAAGGGAGAGGGGTGAAACTCTTAAAAGGATAAAAAAACAGATTGATGAAGATTTAAAAGGTTTGAAAGCACAGGAGATAAAAAGTATTATTTTTGCTTATGAGCCAATATGGGCAATTGGCACTGGTGAAACTGCAAGCCCAGCTCAAGCTCAAGAGGTTCATGGTTTTATTAGAAAGCTTTTGGAAGAAAAAGTTGAGAACCCGGAGGATATATTTATACTTTATGGAGGTTCAGTTAAGCCAGAAAATAGTTTTGATTTGCTTTCTCAAAAGGATATAAATGGAGCTTTAATCGGGGGTGCTTCCTTGAAAGTTGACTTATTTTCTGCTATAATTGAAACTTCTTGTAAGATTGCTAAATGATTTGATAATTGATAGGAGGAAATCTTGGGAGGATTTTTATTATTTTTACATATAGTTGTTTGTATATTACTTATAATAATTATTTTATTACAGAGTGGTAAGAGCGCTGATTTGGCCGGAGCTTTTGGTGGGGCTGGGAGTCAGTCAACTTTTGGAGCCCGTGGTACTGCAACGATTCTTTCAAAAGCAACAACAGTACTTGCAGTTATGTTTATGGTAATAACTTTACTATTAATGATTAGCTCAAAGAGAGGAATGGAATCTGGTAAAGGCTCTTCAGTTCGTGATGATCTTAAACAAGAGCAAAAAATAGATGAGAAAGAGGTTCAGAAAGAAAAATTAAAAGATCAAGAAGAGGAAAAAGTCAATACTAACGGTAAATCCAAAGAAAATAATCAAGAGAAGAGTTCAAAAAATAACTAAAAATAATAATAGATGAGCCGAGGTGGTGGAATTGGTAGACACGCAAGCTTGAGGTGCTTGTGGGTGAAAGCCTGTAGGGGTTCAAGTCCCCTCCTCGGCAGGTTTGGAGAGGTGCGTGAGTGGCTGAAACGGGCTGCCTGCTAAGCAGTTGTCCTGATTATAGGGACCGTGGGTTCGAATCCCACCCTCTCCGCCATATTTTTTAGTAAATGTATGGGCGTATTTGACTCTGGTATTAAATTATTAATCAGAGAAAGGAGGATTTAATGAAAAAAATTATATTATTTTCTTTAATGATGTTATTCATTTTTCATATTTCTTATGGGGAAAATCAAAATTTAAAACCAGAAAAAAGAATTTATAAGGTTTACAAGCTCAGCAAAGAATGGGAATCTGAGCGGAATCTTAAAGTTCCGGAATCTGTTATTTATAATTCATCGTTAGAAAAGATATACGTTTCAAACATTAATGGAAAATCAGGCAAAAAAGATGGAAATGGTTTTATCTCTATTTTAAATCTAAAAGGGAAAATTGAAAAATTAAAATGGATTACAAAATTAGATGCTCCAAAGGGCATGGCAATTAATCAAAATAAATTATTTGTAACAGACATTGATCACCTTGTTGAAATTGATATTAAAAAAGGTTTAATTATAAAAAAATATTCTGCTCCAAATGCATCTTTTTTGAATGATGTAGCAATCGATAAGAAAGGCAATATTTACATTTCAGATACTGGCAATGACACTATTTATAAAATGAGTGAAGGCAAAGTTACAGCCTGGCTAAAAGGTAATGATATTAAAAGACCGAATGGCATTTATATTGAAAAAGAAACATTATATTTAGGAAATTGCGGAGATGGGTGTTTAAAAGCGATCTCTATTAAAGATAAAAAAATCCGTATCTTAGCTAGAATAGGAAGGAGTATAGATGGCCTTGTCCCGGACGGGGAAGGAAATTTCATAGTTTCAGATTGGAAAGGAAGAACAGCATTAATTTACCAGTCGGGCATTTTAATTGATCTATTAGATACAATAAAAAATAAAATAAATTCTGCAGATATTGAATACATTGTAAGAGAAAAACTTTTGATTATCCCAACTTTCTTTGACAACAGGGTTATTGCTTACAGGGTAAATAGAACGAATTAACGATTGGAGCTATTTTTGTCGATTTTTTGAGAATAATTTATTAAAAGCTCGGTTATAGTTGACATTTTAGATTGTTATACTATATTATTCTAGTAGATGAAAAAACTTTTTATATTTTTCCTGATATTTATGACTATCAATTTTTGCTTGTTTTCAATAATACCTAGATTCTATGGAGCTAGATCATTATCACTCGGATATGTCTCTGTAGCATGTAGTTTTGATATTAATTCAATATTTGTTAACCCTTCGCTATTATCCTTTGTAAGCTATCCTATAAGTGGATATCAGTATAATCACAGTTATTTGGATTATAAAAATTATTCGGATGATTTAAAAGTAATTATTAGTAATGACTTAAAAAATTTTACTAACTTAAAAGATATTGAAAAGGAAAATTTATTAGTAAAATTAAAAGGTTTATTTGATTCAAAACATGGTATTTATGGATTCAGATCTAATGATCCTGGGTTTATAACAAAGGATTATGGATTTTCTACTTCTTTTGTTAATACTGCTGTTATTAGCCCAAATAAAAGTGATGTTTTATCTAAAAAAATAGATGAGATTTCAAATAAAGACATTGCCTCTTTAAATATGAATTTTATTGGTCTTAAATATACTAAATATTCTTTTGCCTATTCTTTTAAGATTTCAAAGGATGTTTCTTTTGGAGTGGGTTTGCATTTATTAAAAGGTAAATCTGCTGACTTTAACTCCTCAATAACCAGTGATATATTTTCTCCAGGCTCAGATTCTAAAGCTTATCTTGAACATGGATGGGGGAGTGCTGAACATAAATTTACAAAAATTGTGACAGATCTATCTTTTGCAGCAAATATTGGAAAATATTTTAAATTGGGAGTTATTATAAAGAATGTAGGGAATCCAAAAATATCAACTTATGAAAGAGAAATTGTTATGGAGAAAAGAGTAATTGCTGGGCTTGCATTTAGACCAGATATGAAGTGGGGAATTTATTTTGATATGGATGTTTCAAAAAGTGATCTTCTCTTAAATGGAGAGAAGATGCAACCCGTTTCTTTTGGAATTGAAAGGGGCTTTTTCTATAATAAATTTTTTTTGAGGGCAGGATTCTTAAGTGATTTAACAGAAACCCATTTTTTGGGGAAAAAGTCTAATATTCTTTATGGTTTAGGACTTGGTTTTAATATTCATAACATTATTGTTGACCTTGGCCTTGGTATTGATCATGGAGGTAAACTTTGCAATTTAGCAATTTCAGGTATGTTTATATTAAAGTAAATATTTGACATATATTTATGTTTTAACTAAAATGTATTTATAACAAATAAAGACAATGAAGATTGGAGAAATTTTAGTAAATGAGAATAAATTAACGCGAGACCAATTAAATGTAGCTTTACAAAAGCAAAAGGAGGAGCCTGGGAAACTTGGTAGCGTTCTTATAAGACTTGGTTTCGTGACAGAAGAAGTTATTGCACAGGCGCTTAGTAAACAGTTTGGTTATCCATCAATAAATATTTCTAAATTTGATATTGATGAAAAGGTTTTGGGCTTAATAAAGCCTGAAACTGCAAGAAAGCATATTATTTTACCTATTCATAGAATAGGTGCGGTTTTAACACTTGCAATGGCAGACCCTTCAAATTTATTTGTTCAGGAGGAAATCAGGTTTTCATCAAATTTGAGAATTCAGCCTGTTATTGCTCCAGAAAGTTCTATTCTTTCATCAATAGATAAATATTATGGTTTTGCTGACGGGATTGAAGCACAAAAGTTTTTAGAGGAAATCGATCTAGATGATGAATCTGCAATAGAACTAATTGATGAGGAGGCAGAGGAAAGCATAACTGAGGCAGATTTTGATGAAGATGCACCTGCAATAAAACTTGTTAACCTTACTTTTAAGGATGCTATATCAAAAGGGGTTTCTGACCTACATTTTGAACCTTATGAAAAGACATTTAGAGTTAGGGTCAGGATTGATGGTGTCTTACATGAATATATGACTCCTCCAATGAATCTCAAAAGTAAAGTTTTAGCAAGATTAAAAATTATTTCTGGAATGGATATAGCAGAGAAGAGGCTTCCTCAAGGTGGAAGGATAAAAACAAAAATTGAAGTAAATGGTAATAAAAAAATGGTAGATATGAGAGTCTCATGTTTACCAACTATACATGGAGAAAAAATTGTTGTTAGAATTCTTGATAAAGATAATTTAATGCTTGATATGACAAAACTTGGCTTTGACGTTTTATCACTGGATAAATTTGAAATGAATATTACTGAACCGTGGGGGATTATCCTTGTCACAGGCCCAACTGGTTCAGGTAAAACAAATACTCTTTATTCAGCTATTTCTAAATTAAATAATGAAGAAGTTAATATTATGACTGCTGAAGAACCAGTTGAATTTAATCTCTTTGGGATTAATCAAGTTAATATAAAAGAACAAATTGGGTTAACCTTTCCTGCTGCATTAAGATCTTTTTTAAGACAGGACCCTGATATTATATTGGTTGGTGAGATTAGGGATTTTGAGACAGCTGATATTGCAATAAAATCTGCGTTAACAGGGCATTTAGTATTATCAACACTGCACACCAATGATGCTCCTTCTACGGTTGCAAGATTGATAAATATGGGTATAGAGCCTTTTCTGGTTTCAAGTTCTGTAAGGTTGATTGTTGCCCAACGATTGGTAAGGAAGTTGTGTAAGAAGTGTAAATCAGTTGCTAAGATTCCACCTCAGACACTTATTGATATTGGTTTTTCTCCTGAAGAGGCAAAAAAGGTAAAAATTTATGAAGCTAAAGGCTGTGAACATTGCCATAATACTGGATATAAGGGAAGGATTGGGCTATTTGAAGTTATGGAAATAGATGAGGAAATAAGAGAGCTTATTATGGTTGGAGCCTCTACTTCAGAGTTAAGGCAAAAGGCAAAGGAGAAAGGAATGTTGACTTTACGGATGAGTGGGGTTGAAAAGATCAAAAAAGGTATTACTTCTATTGAAGAAGTATTAAGAGAAACAACAAAGATGTAAGGAGATAGATTATGGGATTACCGCTTCCTCAGTTATTAAAAATAATGGTAGATGAAGGTGGAACAGATCTTCATATAACAACTAACTCTGCTCCAGTAATAAGAGTTAATGGGAAAATAAGAAGAATAGATCATCCGCCACTAAGTCCTGCTGAAACCAAGCAGATTATTTATAGTATTTTGAATGATGGTCAGAAACATAAACTTGAAGAAGATTGGGAGCTTGATTTTTCATTTGGTATTAAAGGTATTGCTCGTTTTAGGGCGAATGTTTTTATGCAAAGAGGGGCGGTTGCAGGAGCGTTTAGAAGAATTCCTTATGAAATCTGGAGTTTTGAGAAATTGGGGCTTCCGCCTATTGTTGCAACACTTGCAGATAAACCAAGAGGATTGGTTTTAATGACAGGACCAACAGGTTCAGGCAAAACCACTTCTTTGGCAGCATTAATTGATAAAGTAAACAAAGAGAGGCCAGTTCATATTGTCACTATTGAGGATCCAATTGAATATTTGCATAGCCACAGAAAAGCAATTATAAATCAAAGAGAATTGCATGCTGATACAAAGAGCTTTGCTGCTGCTTTAAGATCTGTTTTAAGAGAAGACCCGGATGTTGTTTTAATTGGTGAAATGAGAGACCTTGAAACCATTAGAGCTGCTATAACAACAGCTGAAACCGGGCATTTGACTTTTGCAACCTTACATACAAATTCTGCTTCTCAAACTGTAAATAGAATGATTGATGTTTTTCCTACACATCAACAATCTCAAGTACGAACTCAGTTGTCAATGAACTTAGAAGGAATTGTTACACAAGCTTTATTGCCAAGAGCAGATGGTAGAGGGAGGTGTTTGGCTGTAGAAGTTTTAATTCCAAATATTGCAATTAGACATTTAATAAGGGATAATAAGATTCATCAGATATATTCTACAATGCAAACTGGCCAGGAGAAATATGGAATGATAACTTTTAACCAATCTTTAGCAAACCTTTACTTTAAGAAGATTATTACTATTGATACTGCTATTAGTGTTTCTCATAATCAGGAGGAGCTAACTGATTTAATAAAGAGAGGCCCTAATGCTGTGATAAATGCATTCAAGCCTAATTATGGGGGATTTAGCTCTCCAAAGGATTTAAAATCTCATAATTTTTAAGGGGGAATAAATGGCTGTATTTAAATTTAAGGGTAGAAATAAGGCTGGCACTATAGTTGAAGGTGAAAGAGTTGGAAGAACAGCTCAAGAGATAGCTTTAGTCCTTGAGAGAGATCAGATAAGAGTTTTAAGCGTAGAAAAGAAAAAAATTGCTGTTAGAATTCCATTTATAGGTGGAAAAGGCAGGAGAAAAGTTTCTCTTAAAGAATTGTCTGTATTTAACCGCCAATTATCTGTTATGTTTAATGCTGGTCTTCCTATTACACAAGGGATTGGCATCCTTGCAAACCAGCAAAAAAACAAGTATTTTGCAGAGCTTTTACAGGAAGTAAGAAGAGATGTTGAAGCTGGTTCTAACCTTTCTAATGCTATGAAGAAATATCCAGATGTGTTTAACACTCTTTATACAAGTATGATACAAGCAGGAGAGGCCTCAGGTAATTTGGATACAATCTTAATGAGATTATCTGAATATATTGAAAATATGCAAAAAATTATAAGAAGGGTAAAATCTGCAATGACTTATCCTGTTGTTGTTATAGTCTTAGCTGTTGTAATAACTGGTGTCATTTTATGGAAAGTAGTTCCAATATTTGAAGATATGTTTGATCAGTTAGGAGCAGCTTTGCCTATGGCTACACAGATTGTAATGAAAGCATCAGAAATTTTACAGTCTAATATTCTGCTAATTATAATTGCAATAGCTGGTTTGTTTTTTGCATTTAAATCTTATTATAAAACCTATAAAGGAAAAAGAGTAATAGATAATATAAAATTAAAAATTATGGTATTTGGAGATTTACTATTAAAAGTTGCTGTTGCACGAGTTACAAGAACTATGGCTACTCTTTTAGATTCTGGTGTGGAAATGATTGAAGCTATAACCATCACTTCTAAAACCGCAGGTAATTCAATAATTGAGGATGCTGTACTTAAGAGTAGGTACGCAGTTCAGGAAGGTAAACCTTTATATTCCTCCTGGGAAGAAACAGCTATCTTTCCTTATATGGTTACTCAGATGGTATCTGTTGGAGAACAAACAGGTGCTTTATCAAGTATGCTTGGTAAAGTAGCAGATTTTTATGATGATGAAGTAGATGCTTCAGTTTCTGCTCTTATCTCAATTATGGAACCAATAATGATTTTAATCTTGGGTGGATTGGTAGGTTCTGTAGTTATTGCTATGTATCTGCCAATGTTTAGTATAATTGGCGCGATTTAATCAATACATTGATTTCTATTGAAGACGGGAAAATAAGAAGAAGATTTTTATTCTTAAATTCATTAAGAATAACTATATATTCTGTTTTAATTCTTATTTCAATTTTTATATTGGTTGTTTTTAGGGGCTCATCTTTTCCAAATTTAGCTTTTATTATATCTTTATTAGTTGCTCTTATTTTCAGTTTTTTGAATTTTTCTCTTTTTAAAATATTAAGACATAAATTTGTTATATATATTCAGTTGTTTATCGATATAATTATAATTACACTGATAGTTTATTTTTCAGGTGGAATTAGTAGTCCTTTTTATTTTTTATATATATTACCTATAATTGTTTCGTCTATCTTTTTGACAAAGAGAGATACATTTTATATTGCCGCTCTTTCATTCATTTTTTTTGGAATCCTATCAGATTTGATGTATGTAAAGATAATTCCCTTTTATTCTGGAATTTATCCTATTAGTATTTCGTTTGGAAGCTTTATTTATAATATTATAATGAGCTTTGTTGCTTTTTTAACTGTTGCAATTATTTCTTCTTATTATTTTGAGAATATTAAAAAAATAGGGGAGGAATTAAAGAGCACTCAAGAGAATTTAAAAGATTTGACTTTATTAAATAACACTGTGATGGAAAAAATGGAAAATGGATTTATTACTTGCAATTCAGATGGGAAGATCATATCTTACAATAAAAAATCAAAAATTTTACTTAATCTTGATACAAATTATAATATTTTTGAGTCATTATTTTTAGAATCGGATTTAGTGACTTTGAAGAGAGAATTGGATTCCAATAATAAGTACTATTTTGAGAAAGAAATCAATGACTTTTTCCTGGGTATTTCAGTTTCGTTTATTGAAGGTATTTATTCTTTTGATAAAATATTTGTTTTTATTATTACGGATTTGACTGAAAAAAAAAGGATTGAAGAAGCTTTGAATAAAAAAGAACACCTTGCATTAATAGGTGAGATGGCTGCTGGAATAGCACATGAGATTAGAAATCCCCTTGCATCTATATCTGGGGCAGTTCAATTCCTTGAGAAGGAGTTGAAACTTAAAACAGAAAATAAAAACCTTATGGATATAATAGTAAAAGAGTCAAGTAGGCTTTCAAAGTCAGTTGAAGAGTTTCTTAATTTTACCAAAATAACGCCTTTAGAAAAATCTGAGTTTGACCTTGCAATTATAATTGATGAGATGCTTGAATTAATTAAATTGAATATAAAAAAAGTAAGATTTATCAAAAAATATAGTAAAGGGAATAAGGTTTTTGCTGATGTAAATGGGATAAAACAACTTATATGGAACCTGGTTAATAATTCTATTAAAGCTGTGAATTATAATGGTGTTGTACAAATTAGTATCTATGATGAGATAGGTCATATAAATCTTTCCATTAAAGACAATGGTATTGGGATTGAGAAAAAAGAACTATCAAAGATTTTTATACCTTTTTATTCAAAATTTAGTTCAGGAATTGGTCTTGGAATGGCAGTGGTTAAAAGGATAATTGAAGAACATAATTTTGATATTAAAATAAATTCAAAAAAAAATATTGGTACTGAGGTAATAGTATGTTTCGAAAAAATGTAAAAATTTTATTGGTAGATGATGATGATAGCTTAAGAGATATGCTGAGTATTGTACTAAAAAAGGAAGGTTACGATGTTGTAAGCCTGGAAAATGCAATGTTGGCATTAAAACTTTTGAAAAAAAAATCATTTGATCTGATAATCTCAGATATTAAAATGCCAGGTATTAGTGGAATTAAGTTGTTAGAGAGGATGAAATCAATAAACAATGAAATCCCTGTTATAATGATAACAGCATATGCTTCTACTAATGATGCAGTTGAAGCAATGAAATTAGGAGCTGAAAATTATATAACAAAACCTTTTAATCTAGATGAATTAAAGATCATAATTAACAAAGCCTTGCATAAAAAAGATATTGAAAAAGAAAATATTGAATTAAAGTTAAGGTTATCTGAAAAAGAAAAGTTTGAAGATATAATTGGAAACACTCCAAAAATGTTGAAAATTTATGAGTTGATAGAGAATATCTCAAAAACAGATTCAAATGTTTTGATCACAGGTGAAAGCGGAACAGGTAAAGAATTAATAGCCAGAGCAATTCACTCTAAAAGTCTTAGAGCAGCAGAGGAATTTGTTTCAATTAATTGCGGGGCCTTACCGGAAAATCTATTAGAAAGTGAGTTGTTTGGGCATGTAAAGGGCTCTTTTACTGATGCATATAAAGACAAACAAGGATTGTTTGAACAGGCTAACCAGGGCACGATTTTTCTTGATGAAATAGCTGAAATGTCTCAAAAAATGCAGGTTAAGCTATTGAGGGCAATTCAAGAAAGAAAAATAAGAAGGGTTGGAAGTAATTTGGAAGAAGAGATTGATGTGAGAATAATTTCAGCTACAAACAAAGATCTAGAAATAAGTATGAAAGAATCTGAATTTAGAGCAGATTTATTTTATAGGTTGAATGTAATTCCAATAAAGGTTCCACCATTAAGAGAAAGAAAAGACGATATTCCTTTGTTAATGCAACATTTTTTAGATAAGATTAATAAAAAGTTTGGGAAAAATATTGAGGGCTTTGAAAAAAAAGTGATAGATCTATATATGAATTATTCATGGCCTGGAAATGTCAGAGAATTGGAGAATTTTGTCGAGAGAGCTGTGGCTTTAGAAAAAAACAATATTATAAGAAAGGAGAATATACCAACAGATATAATATATGATGTTTCTGGAGGTGAAATTGATAGAATGGATTTTGCAACATTATTGAATGAAGGGGATTTTGACTTTTATGGATATATTGATAATATGGGTAAAGCTATTATTTTAAAAGCATTAAGTATAAATAATTCAAATATCAAGAAAACAGCAGAAATGTTGAAAATGAGTTACAGGTCTTTGAGGTATCTTATAAATAAATATAAATTAAATAGATAATAAGGTGTTTTATATAATGAAAGTAATTCTTGCATCTTCATCTCCAAGAAGAAAAGAGTTGTTAAAACTAATAGGCCTTGAACCAGAAGTAATCGAACCTAAGATTGGAGAATTTATTAAGCCGGAAGAGAAAATATCAGATTTTCTAAAAAGATTAACCATTTTAAAGGGTAACAGTGTTTATATAAATGAATATTTTAATTCTATTATTATCTCTTCTGATACTATTGTTTTACTGAAAAACAAAATCATTGGAAAACCAAGAGATAGGGAAGATGCGTTTTGTATTTTAAAATCTCTCTCAAAGAATGTACATGAAGTATGGACTGGGGTCTCTATAATTTATAAAGGTAAAACTTATTTTGATTATGCTAAAACAAAAGTTTTTTTTGAAGAAATTACAGATGATGAAATAAATTATTATCTTGATAATGAGGATTATATGGATAAAGCAGGTGCTTATGCTATCCAGGGTAAGGCATCTGTTTTTGTAAAAAAAATTGACGGCTGTTTTTTTAATGTTATGGGATTCCCCTTAAATTTATTTTTTAATATGCTAAAAAATATTGGAATAAATATTTATAAATAGTTAAATTTAACAATTAAAGTAGAAAATCTAACTAGATTTTTTATTATTTAATCTTTGTTTTTTTTTCAATGAATATTTGTTTTATGTATGACCTTTGTATAGAAGTTAATAAATTTTTTAGCAATGGCTTCCCAGCTAAATTTTTCTCTTACAATTGAATATCCCTTTTTTGCCAGATGCTGTCTCATTTTTTTGTCCTTTAATAGTATGCTGATAGATTTAGCATAATTTTGTGTTTCATATGGATTAACAATAAGGCAATCCTGACCATTGAGGAGGTTTTCCTGAATGCCTGCGAATTTTGATATTATAACTGGGATTTTACAAGCCATAGCCTCAAGTGCTGTCATACCAAATGGTTCATACCTGGCTGGTAATATAAATAATTCTGCTTTTCGAAAGTATGGAGGCAAATTATCATGAGCAATACCACCAATCAGAAGTACATTCTTCTCTATTTGATTTTGTTTTACAAAAGATTTGATATTTGAAATAACCTCAATTTCTTCCTGATCAGGGTTAAGAGTTCCTCCAGCAATAACTAGATGAATGTCAGGGAATTCTTTTAATATTTGTTTAAATGCAGGTAGAAGAAGGTCATGTGCTTTAGCTTTTGAAATGCGGCTTACCACAAAGATATATTTGTTGGGTAGAATAATTTCTGTATTCTCTTCCTTTTCATTTTTTTTTAATGCACGAAATTTATTCACATCAACCCCTGGAGGAGTGAATTCCAGATTTGCAGGTTGAAAATGGTATAATTCTTTCATTTTCTCTTCTTCTTCTTTACTTGTAATGGTCTGACCGTTTACTGATTGGAATATTCTCAACTCTTGTGCAATTCTGTGAGTGAAATTGAAGATTTTGTCCATTTCTTTAGGATTACCATTTACTCTTTCCCTTTTCCATGCTCCAAGAGAGTGTGCAGTAAAAAAGCTTGGTTTTGATAATGCCTTAGCTACTTTTAGAGTGACAATACCTGCATCAACATAGTGGCCATGAAAAAGATCATACTCTAACTTCTGTTCCTTTATAAATTCGATCATACTTTTTGCCAGTTCATCTAATATTCCGTAGATGGATTCTTTTGGAATAAATTCCCATTTTCCAGCAGGGATTCGGATGACCCTTGCTTTTGAACAGTCTGGAATAGTCTCTATTTGTGGTTTTGCAGGATCAAACCAACGTGTGTAGATGTCTACATTAATACCCAATCGAGTAATAGCTTGAGCCAATTGGAGTACATAGAGCACCTGGCCTCCAGTGTCTGTTTTGCCCAATTCAGGAACAGGATCAAAATATCCATGTGTGCTGAGCATACAAATATTTTTGATTTTGTTATTTGGTCTTATCATTTTTTTTACCCTATAATTATTGGATACAATTATATCAGATTCTAACAATAATTTCTTTTTTAAAAAAAGGAGTACTAATCTGTTTTTATTTT
>JAUWNT010000246.1 GCA_030612495.1 Candidatus Aminicenantota bacterium | reverse complement strand
GGGACGCCGGTAAGCTGGTCAAAATGAGCGCTCTTTTCAAGTTTTTTATTAGCTTCTTCAAGTTGCCTGGTTCTTTCTCTTATATTATCCACCAGAATCTTAATGAAAAATCCTATACCAACCAGAAACAATATTACATTTAATAAGTAATCGGTATGTTTTTCAGCAAGTGTATTATATGTTCCTACCCATTCGGGATGATAGCATTCAATCCCTACCAAAATCATAATAATTACTGGATTTAAGAAGAAAAATACATAGCGTTTAATCCCTTTTAGAAGTGTGATGGAAAGCATAACTCCGGCAATGAAAAATAAACCCGCAAAACCGTTAGAACCAACTCCCGTAAACCATAAAATACTCAGAAATATATCTAGTAATATTATTAATATTACGGGATAGGGTTTATGTTTAAATCTGGATAAATAATAAAGAACAAAAGAGATGGCACCCAAAATATATACAAGAAGGGTGTGGAAGGGTTTCATTCCGGCAAAAGGAAGTGCAAAGGCAAACAAAATAGAAACCAAAGAAGTAATAAAAGCAAAAATATTAAAAACTGTTTCTTCAAAATTATAATATTCAGGGTCTTTTACTATAAATGATAATAAATTAGATTTTTCTTTGTTCTTTCTTTGTTCTCTTGTAGTAAACAAAATAGACCTCCTTAATCAAAATAGGGCAGAGAACTGTGCTTTATCAATATATCGCTTCAGATTAAAAAAAGCATATAAGGGAATATTCAACAAACCCTCATCCATGCGTAAATTGGAAAGCGAGGTACGAATTGCAAATTTGACATCATATCTTTCTTTGAAAACTCTTAGGCTTCGTGCCTGTAAATTTTCTCCAGCCTTAACTTCAAGTGGAAAGATAGTTAGCCCATCAGAAAAAACAAAATCAACTTCAGCGGTTGCGGCCGATGTCCAATAATAAATACTTTTAAAATTCATGGACGACAGCTCTTGCAGCACATATTGCTCGGTAAGCGCACCCTTGAACTCCTCAAAAACTCTAACGCTCTCCGTAATTGCTTTTGGGGATAACTCGCTCATTGCACGGAGCAGACCTATATCAAGATGATACAATTTAAAAGCTTTTAAATCCTCATATGCTTTTAAAGGCAATGCGCCTTTTGTAATTCTACCAACTTTTCGTATAAACCCACTATCTAAAAGCCAAAGTAGCGCATTTTCATATTCTCGTGCTCGTGCGCCTTTTTTTATAAGCCCATAGATAAACTTTTTACTTTCTTTTGCAAGCTGTGAAGGAACACTATTCCACAAATAACGCAATTTAGGAACAATTGCGGATGGAGCATGCTTTGAAAAATCCTGCTGGTAGGTGTCTAAAATTGCATGCTGCTTTTCTTCAACTTTTGCAAAATCACGATATTCAAGCCACGTATTAATGACTGCAGGCATGCCTCCAATTACAAAATATAATTTTAAATAATCAATCATCTTATTAACAAGTGGCTGGGAAAAGGGCATATAATCAGTTTTTTCAATAAATTTAATCAACTCTTGCTCCTTGTTTGCTTCTAAAAACTCCTGAAAAGCCAAAGGCTGCAAGGTTAAAAATTCAACCTTGCCGACAGGGAATGAAGTGCCTTTGTGAAGTGCAACACCAAGAAGTGATCCGGCACAGCAAATTGGGTATTCCGGTGCCTTTTCTGCAAAATATTTAAGTGCGGTTAGTGCGCGGGGGATTTCTTGCACTTCATCGAATATCAATAAAGTTTTTTCAGGAATTATTTTTTTGCCATTTAGAGCGCCGAGCATATCAATAATTCTTTGTGGCTCAATGGACCCTTCAAATAATTCATTCAGGTTTGGCATGTTTTCAAAATTAATATATAGCATGTCTTCAAAACAAGTTTTTGCAAATTCAATTAAAAGCCATGTTTTACCAACCTGCCTGGCTCCCTTTAAAATCAGAGGCGGTCTTCCTTTTTTATCCTTCCATTCTTTTAAGTTTTCAAGCAGATTACGATACATAATT
>JAUWNT010000098.1 GCA_030612495.1 Candidatus Aminicenantota bacterium | reverse complement strand
TTTTGATGATGAATCTTTTGACTTTGTTTTAATGGACACAGCCTTGCATATGATACCTGAATATCATATGGCTATTGCAGAAATATCAAGGGTGCTAAAAAAGGGTGGGGTATTTGTATGCAGCACTCCTGTTGTTGGAATCAGCAAAGAATTCGATTTTACATGGAAGAAAATTTCAGACAAGCGAGACCTTCATTCTTTTTATGAAGCGGACATCCAGGATGCCTGCTCTCGTAATGGCTTAATATATAATCGTTTAGATACAAATGGTGGTGTGCTCTATTTCCGAGCACAGAAAAAAAAATGATATAATCCGTTTATTAAAAAAGAGAAGTCTCACTTCTCCAAAATCTCCATTATTTTTTCAGACAGAGATTTTATATTAAAGGGTTTCTGAATAAAGCCATTGCACCCACGGTCCAGTATTTTGGTTGCCTGACCGTTCATGCTGTATCCAGTAGAAAGCAGGACCTTGATATCTGTGTCTATCTCCTTTAAAGCATCATAGGTCTCTCCTCCACTCATATCAGGCATGATCATATCAAGGATAACTAAATCAATAATATCTTTGTGTTTTTTAAAGACACCTATTGCCTCCTTGCCACTTTTTGCAGAAAGCACCTCATACCCTAATTCCTCTAAAATGTCTTTGCTTACCTCAAGAATCATTTCCTCATCATCTATTAGAAGGATTATCTCGTGTCCTCTTACAATTTCTTTTCCTCTGGTTTTTATTACATAATCCTTTATAGCTATTTTTGATATAGGCAGATATATGTTAATGGTCGTACCTGAACCTTTCTCACTGTATACATTGATGATTCCTTTATGATTCTTTATGATACCATATGCAGACGCCAGGCCCAGTCCAGCACCATTGCTTATATCCTTTGTGGTGAAGAATGGGTCAAATATCTTTTGCCTTGTGGCTTTATCCATGCCTGCACCTGTGTCTGTCACAGATGCCTTCACATATCTACCAGGAGCCACATTATATGGCTTAACATAATTTTCGTCAAGATTAACATTAGCTGTCTCTAGATAGATCTCTCCTCCTACTGGCATTGCTTGCCAGGCATTGACGTAAATATTAAGAAGTACCTGTTCAATCTGTCCTCTATCAATATCCACAGGCCAGATTTCATCCTGATATTTTCTATAAATCTTTATCTCTTTTTTTGTGCTGCTAAACATATCAGAGGTACTGGTAATCAGCGCGTTGATGTCTGTGGGTTTGGTCTCATATCTCCCGCCCCTTGCAAAACCAAGGAGTTGCTTTGTTAGTTCTGACCCGCTTTGAATATATTGTTCGATATTTTTCAACCTGTTGTAATGAGGGTGGCTGGAGTCGATATCTGTATACATCATGGATATATTCCCCTGAATAGCCATAAGTAAATTGTTGAAGTCATGGGCAATCCCACCTGCTAGAGTGCCAATGGCTTCCATTTTTTGTGAATGCTGAAACTGGTATTCAAGATTCTTTTTTTCAGTAAGGTCTAAAATAGATGCTATAGATCTCTTTGTTCCCGTGATCATTGCTATAGAAATAAAGGCGTCTTTGACATTACCCAATCTGTCAATAAACTTGAGCTCATAGTTTTTTGGGGCAGATTCTGGATCAAGCCTTCTTAATCTATTATAATTCTCCATCTTTTTTAGATCTTCTTTTGCTATAAATTCTGTCCACCTGATTTTACCTTGTATTTCGTGCTTAGAATATCCGCATAGCTTCTCAAACTCTGTGTTTATAAGTGCTATTGTTGTATCTTCTTCAAAGATTCCCATTGCAGTAGCAGCAGTTTCAAATAGGACCTGATATCTTATCTCGCTCTGTTTAAGAGCCTTTTCTGCTTGTACTTGTTCAGTGATATCCCGCACAATAGCCTGGATAAATAATTCGCCAGACAGTAATACTCTATTTAGAGAAACCTCAGCATCAAATGGCATGTTGTCATAACGAATGTGTTGCCATTGGAAGAACTGTGGCTGTCCTTTTATAGCCAATCGTATCTTCTCCAGAGCCTTTTCTTTTGAATCCCGTCCATCAGGCTGTAGTTCTGGAGAGAAGCGATATGGTGACTGGTTTAGAATTTGGTCATAGCTGCATCCGAACATCTTCAAAGTTTTTAGGTTACACTCTATGAAACGATCTCCTCTCATCAGGAATATAGCGTCGATTGCATTTTCAAATAGAGTGCGATAAAGCAGTTCATTCCTGTGTAGTTTCTCAAGGGCTTTTTTGTAATCGTTTATATCACGCACAACTACTATTAATCTTTCCTTTTTCCCAATGATACCTTTTTTGAGGTTACCCTCAACCCAGAACAATCGGCCAGACTTATCTTTAGCCTGCCATTCAAAGAGTTGGGGCTTACCTTCAATCCCCTTCTTCATCCTATCTAAGGCATCTGTTTTTGTATATGGCGGAACACCTTCACTCAAGGTCTCTAGGTTCAAGTGCATAACCTCTTCTTTGGAGTATCCGTACATTTCACACATCTTCTGGTTGACATCTAAAATGTCGCCATTCTCTATATCATGAATAAATATGGCGTCATTAATCATATCAAATATTTCTTGATAATTATCCCTTTTAAACACGTAGTTATATTAAAGGAAATAACTAATAAAATCAATGCATTTTAATTAGCGTTGTCTTATTTTTTATTTAATTACTTGAATAAGTGATTGTTTAACATTAAAATCTAAGTATGAAAAAATATCTTGAAAAAAAGATAAAAAATATCAAAAAAATAGAGAAAATAAGAAAAGAAGCATCAAATAGAAGCTTTTTCAGGATTTATAAGGATAATTACACTCTTGTTGCAATGGTCTATCCTGAAGAGAACAGGGATGAAATATCAAAGGTAATTAAGTTCAGATCGGTTTACACAGACAATAGAATTAATGTCCCTGAGATTAAGGATATAATAGATAATAGAATTATAATTCAGGAGGATCTCGGATGTTTATCATTACAGAAGCTATTTTTGAAATCGAATGTAAGCAGAAAAAAGGAGATATTAAATCAAGTATGTGAAATACTGTTGAAACTAAAACAAATACCAATAGATAAAACAAAATCAATTCTTGATGCAAAAAGGATGCTATGGGAAGTGGATTTCTTTATAAAACATTTTGCATTAAAATTTTGCTCGATTTCAAAAGATGTTGAACAGGTAAAAAATAACCTGTATTCGATTGTTGATAAAATTATTGGAATAAATACATTTGCTCATAGAGATTTTCATTCAAGAAATATGTTTTATTACAAAGATAGAGTTTTTTTAGTTGATTTTCAGGATTCTTTAATAGGTCCGCAATATTATGATCTTGTTTCTTTTGCGTTTGATTCTTATCTTGATTTAAAATCTATGCGAAAATATCTTTTTGACATTTTATTAAAAAATAAATTTGAGATTAATTTCGAGCAATTATATTTAACAGCTATTCAGAGAAACATAAAAGCTCTTGGAACATTTGGATATCAGATAAAAATAAAGAATAATTTTATCTATAAAAAATATGTAAACAGAACAATAAATTATATTATTAACAATAAATTGTTTCCCGAATTCTTATATTTGTCATTATTTAAAAAAAAGTAAAATTTAAGTTGAAAATCTAAGAAATTATATTATATATTTATATTGAGGCGGTGACTACGTACCCAAATACCGGAAACGAGGTCGATAGTCCGGGGCGTGGGTTGCATATAATGCAGATTCCTCCTTTGTGAGAGCGCTTACCTCCTTGTAGCCCGCCTCATTATTTAAAATTTTCCTTTTGAAATAATAAATATGTTATTTTTTGCTGAGAGAGTGTATACTTAAATCTAAATAATATATGAAAAAGATCAAGGTTGTTCACATAATCACAAAGCTCGAGCTTGGAGGAGCACAGATAAATACAATTTACACGTATGAAAATCTCAATCCAGAAGAGTTTGACACATATCTTGTTTGTGGCCCTGGAGGAATTCTAACTGGTAAAATAGAAAAGAGGGACAGATTTATAATTATAAAAGATTTACAAAGAGAGATAAGACCTGTTAAAGATTTAAAAACTTTTTTCCATGTATTTAAAGTATTGAAAAAAATAAACCCTGATATTGTTCACACACACTCTTCAAAAGCTGGAATTATTGGAAGAATAAGTGCATCGGTTTTAAAAGTGTCATGTATTATCCACTCTGTTCATGGTTTTTCCTTTTCTCCATTTCAGTCTTTTTTAAAGAGGAACTTTTTCCTGGTTGCAGAAAAGATTGTCTCCAGATTAACAACTCATTTTATTTTTGTATCAAATGATGATATTAAAGTTGCCAGGCAAAAAAAATTGGTAAAAGATAATTGCACGCTTATAAGAAGTGGCTTTCAAACAAAGAGATTTTTAAAAAAAAGTTTAAATTTAGCTTCTATAAGAAAAAAATATAATATAAAAGATAAAGATTTTGTGTGTGGAGTTATTGCTCCGTTTAAACCTCAAAAGGGACTTCTTCATTTGATTGAAATTGCATCAATGGTTTTAGAAAAGAGGAAGAATGTTGTTTTCTTTATTGCAGGTGATGGTAAATTGAGAGAAGAAATTGAAAATAGGTTGAAAAAAAAGGGAATATTAGAGAATTTTAGACTTCCTGGTTTTATATTTGATATAGAAAATGCTATTGACATCTTTGATATAGGAATATCAACTGCCTTATGGGAGGGTCTGCCTCAAAGTTTGATTCAAATGAGATTAAAGAAAAAATCAATTGTTGCAAGTAATATATCAGGGAATATAGAAGTTATTAAGCATAATAAAAATGGGTTTCTTGTTGATGTTTTTGATTATAGAAAATTTTCTGAAAAGATCTTGTTTTTAATAAATAATAAAAAAGAGAGAGAAAGACTTTCAAATTTTAAAGAAGATTTTTCAGAGTGGGATGCAGATTTTATGGTAAAAGCTCAGGAGAGGCTATATTTATTATTAGGTAAAAACTGATAAAATTTACAATTTATGCAAGAACTATGATTTTACCTTGTTATAATATTAAGTGAAAGCAAATAATTTAATGTTCTCTGATGATGAAATTATAAAATCAATTAAAATAGGTAAAACTCAAAATTTTGAGATTATTATTAATAGATATAACAAAAAGATATTAAATTTTATTAATAGAATGATATTTGATTATGATGAGTCTCAGAATATAAGCCAGGATGTTTTTTTGAAAGTATATGAAAATTTAAATAGATATAAAATGGAGGGAAATTTTCAGGCTTTTATATTTAAAATTGCAAAAAATTTAACTTTAAATTATATAAAAAAAAGAAAGCGAGTGCTTTTTTTTTCAGAACGTTTTTCTAATGGTATAGAGGGAAAATATTTTCGATATGAGGCAACACAATATAAAAGTATTGAGGATAAAGTAAAAGAAGAATTGCTTATTTCATCTATAATGGAATTGAAAGAGAATCAGAGAATTGCATTAATCTTAAAAGTTTATCTTGATTTCTCTTATAAAAATATTTCAAAAATAACAGGTTGGTCTATTCCAAAGATCGAAACATTAATTTCAAGGACAAAGAAAAGCTTAAAAAACAAAATATTTCTGCAAGAAAATAAAGATAAGAATGTTTACAAAGTGAGGGAAAAATGAAATGTAATAGAGTTAAACTTTTGTTGAGTTCTTTTCAAGACAATGAGCTTAATGAAAAGGAAAGGACTGAAATCTTTTTACATTTAAAAAAATGTGAGAAATGTAAGCATGAGTTTGAACAGTTGGAGAACCTGAAGAAAGAAATAAAAAACTTGAATGAACTTGAACCAATACAAAATTTTACTTCTTTAGTTATGGATAAGATCAATAGAAAAAAGAGATTCAACATATTTTCTATTCCCTCTCTGGTCTACTCATTTACTTTTATTCTCTTCTTTATTTTAGGATTCCTCATAAATGGACCTTTAAAAAATAATGTTGAAAACAAACAAAAAGAGGTTTATATTTCTAATTTGCTTATGCAGGGCCAAAAATTGAGTTTGATTAATGTTCAAGATAAAACATTTAATATATTGTATAATGGTGACTTAAATGAAAAATAAATGGATTAAAATAATTTTAATCGCTTCTATTACTTTTAATATCGCTTTTATTTCAAATGTGATTTATAAGAGAGTATCTTTAAAGGATAAAAAAATTGTAGAGGATTTAAAATTCAAAACAAAAATAGAACTTAGCAATGATCAAAAGAAGAAATTAAATTTTATTATGAAAAATTTCAGGATCAATTTAGTTCAGTCTAAAAATGATATACTTGAGAAAAGAATTGATATAATAGAGCAGCTGAGTGATCCTGAATATGATTTGGGTATTTTAAAAAGTAAAACAAGCGAGCTAAATGAAGTTGAAAAGCAATTAAACTTGAACTTTGTTGAAACTTTAATTGAAATAAGTGATATTTTAAGCTCAAAACAAAGGCTCAACTTTTTGCTGAACTTGAGTGAAAATTGGTTTTTTATAAAGCAGAAGGAGAAATAATGAATAAAAAAATATTTTTTACTTCTATATGTTTAGTTGCATTTATATTTAACTTGAATTTAAAAGCAAATATAGAAGATCGAGATATAATAAAAAGAGCAAAAGCAGGTGTTTTTTTAGCAGGAAAAAGTCTTTTTGGTGCCAGATTTATATTGAGATTTAAAGAAGATATTAATTTGAGCGAAGAGCAAGAAAAAAAAGTTGAGAATTTATTATTAGCATTTGAAGAAAACTCAATTAAGAGAAATGCTGAGGTCAAAATTAGAGAATTAAGATTTGCTTCATATTTAAAATCAGGAAAAATTGACAGAAGAAAAATGGAGAAGCAATTAAAAATTATTAGTAAAATAAAAACAGATTTTCTTATTGATTCTGTTAATTATCTTTTAGATTTAAAGCAAATAATGACTCCTGTACAAATTGAGAAATTAAAGGAAATCAAAAAGGGGATCATTATAAAATTTATAAAGTTAAAAAAGAAAAATAAGGTAATACATTAAAAAGTATCACATATTTTTTTTTATAACAACAATACTTACATCATCAGAAAACTTATTAAATTTAAGCATATCATCTATTATCTGATTAAAGATATCTTTAGCATTATGTTTTTTTACTTTCTTAAGTATTATCTCAAGTTTTTGAGGGAAGTAAAGATCTTCCATATTTGTATCATGTTCTGATAAGCCATCAGTATATAAAAGTAAAATATCTCCAGCTCCCATAAGGTTTATCTCGTTTATTGAGTATTTTTTTTTATATCCAATACTAGTCAGGGTTTTTCTAAAATCAATATCTTCTATTGATGGGAGTGTGCCAATTGGTGGAAAATGAATAACTCTTTTCTGGCTTACTTCCATTAATTTATCATATTTATTTGAGAAAACCGCAGGATTAGGATGACCTGCATTAGTAAATCTGAACATACCGTTTTCAGAGATCTCTCCATAGATCATTGTTATGAATTTAGAGAAACTTGAAGAATTGTAAAAACGTGAATTAATGTTTTCAAACAATTCAGTAGTAACCTGGCCATTTTGTTTTAATTCGTACATAACACCAATTAGAAAAGATTGATGGAGCATTGCTGCTAAAAGTGCATCTGTTATTTTGTGGCCTGAAACATCAGCAATTAAAATTCCTGCTTTTGTTTTATTTTGCTTAAGTCTTTCTGCAACATCTGCTCTGTTTATAACTATAGAATCTAAAATGCGTTTGTCCAGGTCATAGCGTTTTTTAAAATCAACATAAATCATGTGATCTCCGCCAACAATACCATTTAAGGGGATTGTATCTCCATAAATGTCAATTCCCTGTAGTTCTGGTATTTCACCTGAACTCGGTTTTATGTAGCGTGCAATATCCTCAAAGTTCTTTAATTCATCTTCAAAAAAATCAATATTTTCTGTCATTTTAAATCCAATCTAAATTTATTATATATTTTCTTGTTAATATAGTATAAATTTATCGTTATTATACTATAAAACCACACTTTTTAAAATTAACTTGATTTATTTAAGGGGATGTTATATTTTTAGGCTGTGAAAAGTTATGTTAATCTCCCAAATTCCTTAAGTATCCTGCGGATATTCATGGTACCTGTTATTTTTGTTTTAATTATAAATAGTACTTATCAAAATTACCCTTTTTTAATTTTTATATATGTGTTTACAATCTCACTCGATTTTTTTGATGGATATTTTGCAAGGAAGTTTTCTCAAGAGACAGAAGTTGGAAAATTTTTAGACCCTGTGGCTGACAAATTACTTTTATTCTTTGTTGTAATAGCATTGATAATAAAGTCAGACTTTCCATTATGGCTTGCTATTCCAATTTTTTTCAGAGATATAGTAATACTATTTGCAAGTTTAATCTTATTTAAAACCAGACATTTTATAGCACCCTCAATCATTATAGGAAAAATTGCTTTTACAATTTTTGGCTTTTTAATCTTAATTTATATTATTGATTTAAATATTTTTATAAATCTTGAAATATTGAAAAGATTTTTAGCTGTTTTAAGTTT
>JAUWNT010000149.1 GCA_030612495.1 Candidatus Aminicenantota bacterium | reverse complement strand
CTTAAAATAAACATAAAAGCTTGTACAAAATTTCTCTTTATCCCAAACAGATTCCCACAACAAAAAATAATGCAACAAATTTTTATAAATTTTAAATCTATCGCCTCCCCATCCTAAAGCATAATCAATATATTCATTGTCCTCTTTTAATAGTATATTTAGATAATATTCTCCAATAACTCCCGAATGATATAGTTTATAAACATCAGGCTCATAATCAATCTTAACTTCTATGGGTTTTTCCCCTTTTAAATATTTTTTAGGGTGAAGAATCTGCTCTGTAGACTCTGGTGGAGAATCCAATATTTCATTAACCTTTTCCCACTTCTTTTTTTTAAAAATATAATTAATAAACTTCAATCCTCTAAAATAGGGCATTATCATCTGAAACTTAACAATATCAGGTACATAAGGTATAGCAGATAAATTCGAAATAGGTAAAAAAGAGATTAAAGGTTCTTTAATAAAAGAAGATTCATAAAAATCTGGATTTAATGGAAAAGGAGTATATTTTTGAGCATATTTCATCATCAAAAATGTTGCATCTCCCTCTACTGCAGATAGAGCAGCAAGTTTTCTATCATCAAAATCCGAATAATTGCCAAGTACCTTTAAAAGGTTAAAGTATTGATCCTGAATAGAATGCCTCAATTCATGTACAATTATTAAGGAATTAACTGTATCTATATTTCTATATTCATCTAAAACATAAAGTTCCTTGGTTTTTTCATTATATAGACCTACAACATCGTTTAGACAAATGCGCTTTCTTTGTTTCTTTAATTCCATTTTTTTATCACAAAATCCCATAAGGTAAACAAATAAGTTCTCTTTTTTAGCTAACTCATCTGGATATTGCTCATTAAACATTTTTTCAACATAATTTGTCATTTGAGGTTTATTAAAATATTTTACATGTATATCTGTTTTAAATTTAAGCTTTCCAATATCTTCTACCCTTTTTTTTAATTTATCAATTGATTCTGGTTTAGAAAATATGTAAATATTAAGTATTAGGAAAAATAAAATTAATAGAGGAGATCTTCTCATTGCATATTTATACCACATTGAAAATGTTTAGTAAATAATCTTTATGCAATCTTGTTTAATGAATTTTCATATAACAAAGAATAAAAAAAATGGAGCTGAAGGGGATCGAACCCTCGACCTTCTGAATGCCATTCAGACACGCTCCCAGCTGCGCCACAGCCCCATTCCGAAATAAAGATAGTATCACATTTTACTCTATAAATCAAACCTCTTAAACTCTGGTTTTTGTCATACCCTTAACCATCCATTTCTTAGCAATAAAAAGAACAATAGGAGTTGTCATTGCAATAAATGCATATATAAGCCACATTTTCTCCGGATTTGATTGTAATCCCAGCTCAGGTTTTGGTATATATTTACCTACAAAATATCCTGAATATAGAGATGTGATAACCTTAGTTAAAAACCATGGAAATTGGCCAATTCCCATGTAAATGCCAGTTTTACCTTCAGGTGCTATTTCTGCAATCCATTGTAAAAACCTGGGCTGCCACATAGCCTCACCAAGCGTCATAATCAGAATATAAAAAAGAAGCAAGTATGTATTTGTGCCAATTGCTAAAAGAAATGTGGGCATTGCCATAACAAAGGTCCCTAATATCATCATTTTATATATATTTGAGCGAGCTGTAAAACCAGCAATTATTGGAGCTAAAACAAAAATTAAAAGAGGATTCAAATTTGAAAAAACCTCAAAATTCTTACCTACAAGAGTTCCATGAAATGCTCGATCTAAATAATATGGGATAGTCAACCAGTTATGAGCAAATAGGGTTTGAACAGGAATAAGCATGAAAATAAAAAGCACAAACTTTCCATCTCTAAATGGATGATCCGGCCTATGCCTTATATATTCCCATACTGTTAATATAATGCTTACACATAATAGAAGTATTATTAGATAATTCGGCAAATTCAGTTTCCCAAGTTTGACCATAATAAATAATATAAAAAAACCAATTGCAATTAATAAATAAGCAATAAAAGGTAAATTGTTGATCTTTTTCTTTTCTATCTTCTTTTCTTTAACCTCATTGTTTTCTTTTATTTTCCCATTTGCTCTATTCATCTCTTCTGTTTCTCTCTTCACTCTTTCGACTGCATGTTTATCAACCTTTTTTGTAATAATAAACATAGCCAGAAGTGCTGCAAAAATAGTGAATATAGTTAATAACCAGAAAACAGAAGTTAAACCATTTGGAGGGAATATATTCTCAAAATGTTTCCGTGTGAAAGAAGATATTGGTCCAAATATAAAAGCCCCTAAATTCATCAAAGCATAGATCACTGCATAACCTACTGCTGCTGTTTTTGGATTTGTATACCGTTTTACACCAGCATAAGCAGCAGGTTGATACAAACCATAAGCACAAACCATAAAAAAGAGGCCTATTGCAGTAACAATAAACATAGGTGAAGCGATTCCATGACCAATAGATATTGTACCTCCCAAACTGATTATTGCTCTTCCTACAGCCATAATGCTCAAAGAAACTATCATAGAAATACGAACTCCAATTTTATCTACAACTCCACCTAAAAGAAGCATGGCAAAAGTAATACCTCCTGTTACACCTCCATAAACCCATCCCGCCTGAGGATCAGTAAGTCCTATATTCTCCGAACAATACTTTCCGAGTATGGTTAAAATACCGAAATAACAAAGGCCCTCAATAATATATGGAATATTAATACCCCATAATGCACGAGGAGATTTAAAAAAAGCTGAAAAAGTATCAATTAATTCTTTAAAAGCATCCTTTGTGATTTTTTTAAAGCCCTTTTTTTCATTTTTTTTCTCATTCATTTAAGTACCTCTTTTTTTATTATATGAAATAAATATTTTCAATCCAAAAATACCCAAAATAATTATTGCAAAAGCAATATAATGACAGATATTTGTTATATAAAAATTATTAAACATTAGTATATAAAGAATGGGTAAAAGTATAGAGATTATTATATAAAAAAATAGTAATAATTTTATTTTATAATTTGAGAAATTAATCACTGCACTCCATCCCAAAGCTGCTGAGAAAACAAGGATCGGTGTTAGATAACCATCTGATTTTAAAGTAGAGTTATAAATAACAAGGTAAAATAGAAATAAAAATAGAGCAAAAATGAATGGGGAAAAAAGCTTGAATATCTTATTTGTTTTCAAAGCCTATTTTAATTACATTTTTAACCTATGTCAACAAAAAAATCATGAGCAAAGCATTGTTGTTTTAATATTTGACATCAATTATGTACATGATATAATTGTAATATATAAAAATGCGTATACTTTTATCTTTAATATCTTTTCCTTTTTTTAGCCGTGTCTGGGGACATATTGCAAAGATCAAGCATCCTAAGTTTTTGGCAAAAAAGATGATATATTTCTATCAAACACATTATAATATTAACATGGATGAATATATCGGAAACTTAGAAGACTACACATCTTTATTCAATTTTTTTATTAGGTATCTAAACCCAAAAACCAGACCTCTTTCACCCAAAAATAATGCCATTGTATCACCAGCAGATGGCACACTAATAAACATTGAAAAAATATATGAAGACAAAGCCACTCAAGTAAAAGGTAAACTCTATTCCATTACAGAACTTGTCAAAGAAAAAGTCGATTTTTCAAAAGGATGGTTTGTTGCTACGATTTATCTTTCTCCATCAGATTACCACAGATTCCACTATCCATTATCCGGAGACTTAAAAGCATACTGCCATTCAACAGGGTCCCTATTCCCAGTAAACTCAAAAGGAATGAATTTAGTAAACAAACTATTTATACGAAATGAACGAATAATTTCAAAGTTTGAAAAACAAGGATTACCCTTTTATATGGTTTCCGTTGGTGCTACAAATGTAGGTAGTATAAAGATGGAATTTATAAGCAAGATAAAACGTGATAATAAATGGAAACAAGTAAAAAAAAGGGTCAAACAGCTGGATGAGATGGGACGTTTCGAAATGGGTTCTACGATCATCCTTTTATGTCCGAATGAATTGGTAGAACCTCCTAAAAAAACTAATAACCAAAAGATACTTGTAGGTGAACCGATCTTTTCATTAAAATCACCTTAAATCTGATTGATATTACTTATCCCCTTTATTATCCCGCTTGATTATAGACTTGAATAAATTTTTTCAATTTTATAGAACATAATTATGAATTGGCTATTTTCTTTACCTATAATCTTCTTACTTCTCATAATTTTGTTTTATTTCATTTCAAAAAAGAGAGAGAGCTTTTATCAGTTAAAAAAATTAATTCCACAATTTTTTGTTTTATTATTTTTGACTTTACTAATCTCAGTTCTAAACACAAATTTTTTTACAAGTATTTTTTATTCAAACAAATTGATTTTTATACTCTGGCTTATAGTCTTACTTTTTTTATTAAATGTCTCAGTAAAAATCATTGTGTTCTCTCTATTTGATTTTATATTTTTTACAAAAGAAGGTGTCAAAAGAACAAGATTAATAAAAGATATTGTTACAATTATACTGTATATTATAGGAATTTTACTTATATTCAACTATTTTTTAAATATAAAAATAACAGTAATTTTAGCATCTTCTGCAGTTTTAACAGTTGTTGTGGGTTTTGCACTTCAGGACACTCTTGGAGACCTGTTTTCAGGAATTTCATTAAACTTTGAAGAATCTTTGAAGATAGGAGATTGGATAAAAATTGGAGAATATGAAGGTAAAATT
>JAUWNT010000008.1 GCA_030612495.1 Candidatus Aminicenantota bacterium | reverse complement strand
TTCTAACCAAACAATCATTTTCCCCTATTCCAGCAGTAAATATTATCAAATCAACTCCATTCATTGCAGCTATATATGAACCAATATATTTTTTTATTCTATAAACAAAAATCTCAATAGCCAAATGAGCCTGGTGATCTCCATCTTCCGCTCGTTTCTCAATATCTCTCATATCTGACGAGACTTCAGAAATCCCCTGAAGACCACTCATCTTATTTAAAATCCTATCCACTTCCTTATAATCAATTTTCTCATTTTTCTGTAAAAACATTGGAATAGATGGATCAATATCTCCACATCTTGTTCCCATGACAAGCCCCTCTAAAGGAGTAAATCCCATTGAAGTATCAACTGACTCCCCATTTTTTATGGCTGTTATTGAAGATCCATTTCCAAGATGACATGATATAATTTTTAACTCTTTTAAATCTTTTCCAAGTTTTTTAGCTCCCTCTTTTGCCACATAAAAATGGGATGTTCCATGGAAACCATATCGTCTTATCCTGTACTTTTTATAATATTTATAGGGAATAGCATAGATATATGCTTTTTCAGGAATTGTTTGATGAAAAGCAGTGTCAAAAATACCAGCCATAGGTATACCTGTAAGTATATTCATGGCTGCTTCTATTCCTACTATATTCGGAGGATTATGTAATGGAGCAAGAGGTATACATGCCTTTAAAGCATTCATCACATCTTCATTAAGTACAACAGTACCGCTATATTTCTCACCAGCATGAACAACTCTATGACCAACTGCGGATATTTCGCTTTTATCCTTGATCACTCCTTCATTCGGGTCAGTTAAGTATGAAATTATAAGATTTATTCCTTCTTTATGATCTTTTATAGGCTGCTCAATTACTTTATTCTCAGCTTTCCTATAATAATTCAGTTTAGAACCAGAGATCCCAATCCTTTCAACTAAGCCTTTAGCTAAAACTTCTAAATTCTCCACATTAATAAGCTGGAATTTAATTGATGAGCTGCCACTATTTATCACTAATATTTTCATTTTCCCCTCTTTACCCTTATATTTTCTTCCATGTTACTTAAGTTTTGTTAAAGCTCCGAAAAAAATTTCTATTTACCTTTTATTATACAATCTTTTCCAATAATTACAAGATAAAAACAGCAACATATAATGTATAAAACAATTCTTTATTTTAATATTATAAATATATATGTTTATTAACTTTCCAATTGAATAACAAACAACATTATGCTATCTTTTTTGAGGAGGTTAAGATGGTTATTGAAGAGATAATTAAAAGAAGGTCTATAAGGGAATATTGCTCAAAACCTGTGGAAAAAGAAAAATTAGAAAGGATAATGGAAGCAGGCAGGCTTGCACCAACTGCAAGGAACAATCAGAATTGGAAAATCATTATTGTTGATAATACTGAAATAAAAAATAAACTCATAAATGCTGCATCTCCTCATCAACCCTTTTTAAAAGAAGCCCCAATCATACTTGCAGCATGCGGATTAAATCCTGAATATAGAATGAGATGCGGACATCCATCATACTTAATAGATTTATCAATAGTTCTCGATCATATAGCCCTCCAGGCTGTAAAAGAAGGTCTTGGAACATGCTGGATTGGTTCCTTTTATGAAGATAAAGCAAAAGAAGTTCTAAATATTCCAAAAAATATAAAAATTGTAGAACTAATGAGTCTGGGATACACTCAAGAAGCACCTTCTCCTAGATTGCGTAAACCTGTTGGAGAATTATATATATGGAATAAATGGTAAATAAAAGGTTTTTATATCCAATTTTATTTAATATTAAATATCTTGTGAACCTGGATTCCTAATCTTATATCTTTTATTCCATTTTCCTGACATTTCCGAAACAATAAAAATGCATTCATATACTTATTTTTATCATAAAAATCCGGGTGCAGGAAAATTGGAAAATTATTACCTATTTTTCTAATTTTTTTTATAACATCAGTATCCAGATTTTCATTAACAATCAATTTAATTTCATTGATTCTTTTAAATAAATTTTTATTAATGTAATAATTTTTCACATCTTTTGGCGACACTGTCCACCAATCAATATCTAAACCTTGAAAATTTACTCCATTTGTCTCTATTGATATAAAATAGTTCTTGTTTTTTATACATTTAACAACATCGCTTAGATCTTGTTCCAGCGGTTCTCCCCCGGTAATTACAACTTGTGAGTCAGGGTATTTATTCCCATATTCATCTATTTCTGAAACTATATCATCTACACCTTTAAATATACCTTCATTCCATGAAGCTTTTGTATCACAATTCGAACACTTCAAAGAACAACCTGAAAGTCTTAAAAAAATTGATGGAATCCCTGTTCTTAACCCCTCACCCTGGATAGACCAGAAGATTTCATTAATTAACATCTTTTTTTATTGTGTTATCTTCAGAATAAACTGCTCCAGCACTATCTGATTCCCAGATGATTACCTTTGAAACCTGGTATTTCTCTTTTATTTTGAAATAAAAATATTTTGATAAATTCTCAGCAGAGGGTGAAAAATCATAAACTTCATTTAAAACCTGGTGGTCAGGTAAAATATCCTTTAAATATCCTTTGATTTTAGTAAAATCAATAGAAATTCCAGATTTATCAAGCTTATTTACAGAAAAATATACCTCAATTTGAAAAGTATGACCATGCATCCTTTCACATTTCCCCTTATAATCCTTAAGAAAATGTGCGCATGAAAATTTATCTTTAACAACCAATTCCCAGCTCATATTCTTCCCTCCTTTTTCAATCTTGTTACCAATGGATCCTCCATATTTAATTGTTTAAATGCATTGCTCCTGATATCACATGAAGGACATTTAAAACAGGGTATTTCACTTCCCCTGTAACACGATATTGAATAAGAGTAATCTGCTCCAAGCTGCAACCCAAATTCAATTATCTCTCTTTTACTCATCCTTATAAGAGGAGTATGGATTTTAAACCTTTTATGTGTTATTGAAGCTGAAGTTCCCTGATTTATGGCGTCTTCCATCTTGGTTGTAAACGCCTCTGTTGTATCAGGATAATCAGGCGTATCAATTAAATTAAACCCTGTAACAATATTAAATATCCCTCTTGATTCTGCAAACCCAGCACCTATCGAAAGAAATATCCCATTTCTGAAAGGTACATATGTGAATGGTATTCCATAGTTATCTTTTGCTTTTGACAATGATTCCGGGATATCCTTCTCTTTATTTATTAAAGCAGAATTTACTATGTTTTTTAAAGAAAACTCAATTTTCTGATACTTAACACCTGAACTTGATGCAATCTTTTCAGCCATCTTTGTCTCAATACTATGTTTCTGAGAATAGTTAAATATCATTGCAATAATGTTATAGAAATTCTTTCTTGCCCATAAAAGTGCTGTTAAAGAATCAATGCCACCTGAAAACAATACAACTGCTCCTGAATGATTCTTTTCTTTATATTTTGCCATACACATATTTTACTATCTTTTCCCAATTTTTCAAAATCTTAATTGAAAACAAGCCCAATCTCCATATTCAATAAATATAGGATGATTTCATTTATTACAAATATTGTATTTTTCTTATATTTATGTAATAAAAATATGTGTAACTTCATGGACTGTTATAAATGAATAGCATGGAAATTAAAAAATTGATAGAAGCGGCCTTTAAGGATTATGGGAAAGATCCATGGTTTTTTATAAGAGAACTAGCCCAAAACAGTAGGGATGCAGGTGCAAAGAAAATCAATGTTAATGCAGGCTATACAAAAAAAGGAGACGAATACCTTATTTTCGAAGATGATGGCACAGGAATGCCTGTATCCTATGCCAAACATTATCTATTCCGTCTCTACTCTTCAAGTAAAATTAATGAAAAATATTCTGCTGGACTTTTCGGAATAGGATTCTGGAGTATCCTTAAATTTAACCCTTTATCTATAATAATTGAATCCAGGTCTAAAAAGGGAAAATGGGGCATATTAGTGGACTCCAAAATGAATACAACAGAATTTGAATGCAGTTTGAAAAAGAGTGGAACACGAATAACTCTAACACGATTTCGATCTGAAAAAAGCTTAGAAGATTTTCAAAAAACAATAGAACAAGCTCTTATACATTACTGCTCATATTTACAAACAAATACAAGAAATGCTAAGCCTTTAATTGTAACTTTTTTAGAAAAAACAATCACCAAACAAATGAAACTGCATGGTCCTATATCTATGAAATTTAAAAAGGGAGCTGTACAAGGTGTTGTTGGATTTTCCTCCTTACCAAAGGTCTTTTTATATGCAAAGGGTCTACCAATATGGGAAGGAACCTCTATTGAGGAATTATCTCATACTCCCCCTTCCTTAACAAAAGATCGATATATAACCAATAGTCTTGCACCTGTTTTTCTTATAAATGGCAACAATCTCAATGTTAATATATCCAGGAGAAGAGTCATTGACAATCATGCCTTGAGAAAAGTTAAAAATAGAGCTGAAAAAGCCCTCTCTAAATTAGTAGATATGGCAACAGATATAGTATCACCTCGAAGTTTTCTTATAAAATTATTGGATAAAGGAAAACAAACTATCTTTTCCTTAAAACGCCCTCTATGGAAATCAATAACATTAATATCAATACTTGTACTGATCTTAGAATATACTTTACTTAATACTTTTTTTAAGGGGACTCATATTGAAAAGAGTTACTCGCACATCTCTCTAAAAGTAGAAAAGAACATCTATTCCGGATCTTCTGTTGGAATTATAAACAATCCAAATCCTGTTAACCTCTACTATTCTCCTAAGGCAGACATTCTTTTCAAATTATTCCATGTTGAAACATATGAAATTAACACAGGTTTTACTCAAACTAACAATTATATTAATAAAAATATTACAAACATTTCACACTCTAATTTAAAGGATAACCCCACATACATAGAACTAAAAACAGATGAAAAGGGAACTATTATTCTACCCATACCTGTTAACTATGTACTTGATGTTAATAGTATAACATTAAACAGTATTCCTATTTCTCCAGTAAAATTTAATTCATATGGAAGTGTAAGTACTATAATAACACGCAATGGAACCTTACATTATAGTTGCTTCCCCAGAATAAATGAGAATAAAATTGATCCAAAATCTTTAAAACATCTTTATCGATTACCTAAAGAACTTTCTATTCCTGCTTCTATTAGAAAAGTTCTAGTAAAATCATATAAATTGAATTATAAACAAAAAATTGAAAATGCTCTGCAATTAACCAATGCACTTTTAAATTATGATTATTCAACAAAAACAGTGAAAAAATATTATAACTCGTCAAAAAAAAATTGGCTTAATAAAGTTATAAATATAGGAGCTGGAGACTGCGATATAATAAATGGAGTTTTAACACTCATTTTACGCAAAATGAAAATTCCTGCACGCCTTGTGATAGGGCTAATTGGTAAAGATGGAAGAGTTTTACCTGGCTTACATGCATGGACGGAATATTTTGATAAAGAAGGAGCACACATTCTTGATGCAACTCAATATACATTATCTTCAACTCAAACTCCCAATAAAGTACATAGTAAAAAGGAACCAAAAAGTATACTAAAAAAGAACACATCAGAATTATTTTATCTGAGTATATTTTTTGCAATTTTGATAGTCAGTACCATATTTTTTCTAATCCTAAAAGTAATAAAGAGCAACCAGCAGAACCCCTTTAAAAATCATAATACTAAAAACATTAAAAATAGTATAGCTAAAATGGCTATTCACGCAATCCTTCACCCAAAAATCTGGGGAGAAAATAGCAACATCTGGAATTCAAAAATAATCCCAACACTTAAAGGATACAATATTTCTATCAATAAGGCCTTAAAACTTTCTAAAAACAGGAAACTTTTCTATATAAGTAGAACAAATCCTATCACTCAATATCTGAAAAAAGCAAAATTCCCAATATTAGAAGCTGGAGATACTAATTTTGATTCACTTATAAAACTAATTCCAGGAGCAATCAATTGCGATATGGTAACTTCATTAAACCCAATATTTCCAGAAAAGGCTTTAAATTTATCAATTGGGAGATTGCTACATGCAGTAAACTTTTATATAAAGCCTCCATGCATGCTTACACAAAACCAATTAAAGGAAGATTTTAGTGACATTGATCTATCTGCTCTGCCATGTCTGCGAAAAGCTGGAATTCCAAACCAATTCATTGCTGTAAACACAAATTCAGAAAGAATTAAATCTATTGCCTCTTATTTTGATAAAAATCCTCAGCTTGCTATATTCAGATTCATTAAAATTTTAGCTAAAGAATCAACTCTAATTTCCCATTCATCAGAAGATTTTATAACAAAAACATCACATAAACTGCTAAGGGAGATTTCATGAGTAACCACAATCTATTCTCTATTGACGTAAATTCACATCTTAAAAAAGCAGCTACACACACATTCGGGTCTCCTTCACATTATCCTGTCGAACTGGTGCGTGCAGCTTTAATAAGAAAAGCAAGCAAAATAGATATCCTGATAAATCATTATAAAATATGTATACAAGATAATGGTTCAGGCCTGGACATAGCATCTTTAGAAACTCTTACAACCATACTCGATCCATCAAAACCTGCTTCTCAAAAAGAGGAAGCAGTGGAAAAAATGCAAACACGAAATGGGTTTGGCTTATTAGCAATCTTTGCTTCATCTTCGGGGGAAATTTTAATTGAGAATGTTTCTTCATATGGAAAGACACAGATACTTTTTAGGAACAACCTTATAAAAAAAAACGAATCCTGCACTCTAAATACTGGAACACGTATTACAATCTTTACAAGAAGGAATCGAAACATATCAAGAGAAAAAGAGATATTAAAGATATACTGTAAATCAGCTCAAGTAGATATTTTGTTAAATAATCATCTGATTAGCAAACAACCCATATTTTCTCATCATCTGGCTCTTCTAAAAACAGACAGATCAAAAAATAATATAAGAGAAGAGATAGCTATCCCAAAATCAGGGAATCTATGTATTATAAGACTCTACGATATGGGAATTCCCTACTCTTATTTCTCATTGCCTCCACAAAATGGATTTGTCTTTGATGCAGCCATTGAATACTCCGGAGAAATAACCGAAAATCACATAAAGTATTTAACAGAGCACACCTATGACCTCTATAAATGGCTTTCATATAATTACTCAAGCGCATCATTACACATTAAAGAACGCATTGAAGAATTAATATTCACACATTACAGATTAAGCGAAGATAGCTCTCTTATAAAGGATTTTTCAGCATTTAAAAAATTTAACTCAGAAAAAACCCTGACAATCTCTCAAATCACCAATAAAGCAAAATCGCATACTATATTTGCAGTTCTTAAAAACAAAGAATATCTCACTTATAATACAGATAACAGGTTTGTACTTTCTTTAACACAGAATCAGGGAGATATACTTATGAATCTCATGCATATCCCCATTACATTCTTGTCACCTATATTTCAAAGAGAAAAACTATTTTACAAATTTTATTCTTTTTTAAAAAAATCTTTGAAACAGATAATTTTCAATCTATTCATTATTATTTCCAATAAGAAAACCATTAAGCCTGAACATTTATCTTATTCTGAAAAATTTTTTCTAAACATACTCAATAAATATATATCGAAAAACAATGAATCTTTGTTCTACAACATTACAATAAATATGATTGAATCTCGATTGCCATTTATCTCTTTATACCAAAAAAAGTACTATAAAAAATCAGTAAAACAAAAATTGCTTATAAAACGAAACAACCCTTGTGTAAAAAAAGCAATATATGCAGTTGGCAAAGACCCTGAAAATATAGAGCTCTTTATCCCTTTAATTAGTATATTTTAGTACTGATGTATTATATATAGGAAATAAATTAGATTTCATCCAATCTATCCTTAAGCTTTTCCCTTAATTTCTCCAACCTATTTCTTGAAATATACGTTCCTAAATAACCACAATCCACGCAAACATAAGAGCGTGTTTTAAAACCATGGATTGTGAATATTCCACTTGGAATAAAAACATTAGGAGTACTACCAAGATGACCATAACATAAGTTCTCACTCCCACACCTAACGCAGCAAAATTTATCAATATCTGACATAATACCTCCCATTTAATATTATATTAAAATAATTCTTTTTGCAAAAAAAAATTTATAAACTAGCGCACTGCTCATTTCTATAACAAAATTTTATAAATATGCATTGAAAAAACCCCTGTTTTGATGTAATATAAACTTTGAAATTTAACACTTTCAGGAGATTATAAATGTCATTTAATTTAAAAAACAGAAACTTTCTAAAATTATTAGATTTTACTCCAAAAGAGATCAGTTTTTTGTTAGACCTTGCTAAGGATTTAAAAAAAGCTAAATATTCAGGCACAGAAAATCAACTCTTAAAAGGGAAAAATATTGCATTAATATTCGAAAAAGCATCAACACGTACTCGCTGTGCTTTTGAAGTTGCAGCCAAAGATCAGGGAGCTCATATCACATATTTAGGACCATCAGGATCCCAAATTGGATATAAAGAATCCATGAAAGATACAGCAAGAGTGCTTGGAAGAATGTATGATGGTATTGAATACCGCGGTTTTGGTCAAAATATAGTCGAAGAATTAGGAACATATGCAGGTGTTCCTGTATGGAATGGTTTAACAAATGAATTCCATCCAACACAGGTTATGGCAGATTTTATGACAATGCAGGAAAATGTGAAAAAAGAATTGAATGAAATATCATTCTGTTATCTTGGTGATGCGCGTTTCAACATGGGAAATTCTTTAATGGTAGGTGGAGCAAAAATGGGTATGGATGTAAGACTTGCTGCCCCAAAAAAATATCAACCAGATCCTGAACTAATCGAACAATGTAGAGAAATTGCCAAAGAAACAGGTGCAACAATTACAATCACTGATAATGTAGAAAAGGCTGTGAAAGGTGTTGATTTCCTTTATGCAGATGTATGGGTATCAATGGGTGAACCTGATTCAGTATGGAAAGAGAGAATAGAAGCCTTAAAGCCCTTTCAAATCAATAAAAAAATAATGAAATCAACAGGAAATCCTGAGGTTAAATTTCTACACTGCTTACCAGCTTTTCATAATAGAGAGACAATAATTGGCGAAGATATTTTTAAGAAATTTGGCTTAAATGGAATCGAAGTTACAGAAGATATTTTTGAATCTGAGGCCTCTATTGTTTTTGATGAAGCTGAGAACCGCTTACACACAATCAAAGCAATAATGGTTGCAACATTAGGCTAATAATTTAATCACAACAAGCACAAGACATACAAAATGAAAAAAGATCAAATACCTTACTTTTATAATTGGTTTGAAAATTATGTTAATAAATTCTATTGCAAAGATTCATATATTAACCAGAATATAAAATTAAAAGAAGACCATACTCTAAGAGTATGTAAACATATCATTGGGATCTCTAAATCATTAAATCTATGTGAAAACGATATTCTTCTTGCTGAAGTATTAGCACTTTTCCATGATATAGGAAGATTTGAGCAATTTCAAAAATACAGAACTTTTAATGACAAAAAATCAGTAAATCATGCAGAATTAGGGATTGAGATTATAAAGAAAAAAAATCTTTTTTCCAAATTACCACAGGAAGAAGAAAAATTAATCATAAAAGCAATAAAATTTCATAATATGATAAAACTGCCAGATAAAAGAGATGATAGAATTATTTTCTTTTCAAAATTAATCAGGGACGCTGATAAGCTTGATATTTTTTATGTACTTACAAGTTATTATTCATCAAAAGATAATGGTTCAAATCCAGCTCTTGATTTAGATAGACCTGACACTGAAGAATATTCAAAAGAGATAATAAAAGATATATTAGAAAATAAAAGCTCAAATCTGAAACATGTGAAAACCATAAATGACTTTAAATTACTCCAGGTAAGCTGGATATTCGATATAAATTTCTCCTACTCTATAAAACATATAGTTAAAAAAAAATACATTGAAAAAATTATAAATACATTACCTCATTTAGCACCAATACAGCAAACCTCTATCCATATAAACGGCTATATATCTAACAAATTTGGTATATCCAGGACACATTAGAATTTGAATTCGAGTTATAGTTCAATAAAAAGGATTAATAATATATTAAGCTTAATTTTTATATTATCATTCATATACTCAGGTAATTTTCCAAGAATTAATACTTAATATTTTAATAGTTCTATTACTTTCATACTTGCTTTTAAGACATTATCAGAAATAAAATCAGGCTTTATTTTGCTAAGTTTTAGATCTTTCTTTGTCTTAGACCAGTTCCCAGTTTTAACTAAGATTGTTTTACAATCTGCTTTACATCCAGCAATTACGTCTTTCATATTGTCACCAATCATAAAAGATTCACTCAAATCTATATTAAGATCTTTTGCTGCTTTTAAAATCATTCCAGGCAATGGTTTTCTACATTCATCTCTCTTTTTATATTTCTCAATAACACCATGTTCATAAAAAGGACAATAATAAAAAGCATTTATTATTGCTCTCTTAGATCTAAAGAGTTCTTCCATTTTATTATGAAGTTTTTTAACTTGATGCTCAGTACAAATTCCCCTTGCAATAGAGGACTGATTGGTAATCACAATAACTTTAAAACCATTTTCATTTATAACTTTTACAGCTTCAAAAGAGAATGGAAATATATTCACTTGACTGAAATCACATATATATCCCCTATCTTCAATAAGAGTTCCATCACGATCAATAAAAATAGCTTTATTTAACATGAGCCTTAAATTCTAACCTTATATTCATCATCTATAAAACTAATTGCTTCTTCAAAAACTTCTTCAACCTTAATGGCATTCATACATTTATGGTCAAAAGGGCAATCCCTATATTTACATGGCCAACACTTAACCTTATGATGCAAAATCTTTGCCTTTTTATTAAGAGGTGCAGTCTTAACAGGAATTGTAGGACCAAAGATCGCAATTAAAGGAACTTGCAAACTTGAAGCAATATGCATTAGACCTGAATCATTACTTAAAAAAAATGAACAAAGAGAAATAGAAACAATTGATTCTCTAAGGCTCAATTTTCCTGCTAAATTAAAAACATTCGATCTTATTCCCGCTAAAACTTTTGAAATTTTAAAATTCTCTTTTTCAGAGCCAAAAAATAAAATTTGGTTACTCGGCCTCTTTCTATTTATTCTGATTATAAGTTCTTTGAACCTCTCTGGTAACCATTCTTTAGCACTTCCATATGCTGCTGAAGGAGAAACACCAATCATTGGTTTAGATAGATTTATACCATGATTTACTAACAACAATTTAACTTTTGCTTGTTCATCCTGGTTTATTACAAGTGCATCAGAATAGTTCTCCCCTATTTTTTTCTCGGAAATCTTTTTTATAAGATCAATATAAAAAAAAGTATGATGCTTGCTATTTTCAGGATATTTAACTCCTTTATAAACTAAAAATCCTCTAAAATCTTTTCTGTAGCCAAATAATTTTTTTATACCTGAAACCCTGAATAATAAAGCAGAGTTAAATGAATTTGTAAAAAGTACCCCAAAATCGAACTTAAATTTTTTTAACTTCTTTGACACTAAACAGATATTCTTTAAATTAAGTCTATTCGGGATTGTTATGATATTTTCAATCTCATTTATATTTAAAAAAATATCTTTTAAATAATTTTTTGTAACTAAAAAAATATTTGAATCTGGAAAGCTATATTTCAGAGCTCTTAAAGCAGGTAAACACATTATACAATCGCCTATCCAGTTTGGCGAGCGAACAATAATGTTCATGAAATATACTATTCAGTTTTTGAGCTATTATCCTCTGAATCTGAATTTCCCTCTTTTTCCTCTTCTATATCCTCTAAATCGTCCGATTCAATTAATTCAGAATCAACTTTATCTATTTTATCTTTATTATTAATTATTTTAAAATTGACTTTTCCTTCATTGATCTCTTCTAAAGCAACAGTCAAAGGATTCTCAGCTTTCAAATCCACCTTGGGTTTTGCTCCTTTTACCAATTGTTTTGCCCTTTTTGCTGCAATTAGAACCAGCCTGAATTTACTGTCAATGAAGTTATTATTCTCCAAAATTTCCTCCTTTAGCATAGATGCATAATTATACCAAAAACTGATATTTAGTCAAGTTATGATTAGAATTCAGGCTTAAATATCAATTATTTTAAAAATCTACCAATCTTTATATAAAGTTCCATCAAGTGCTCTCCGTTCTGATTTCGTATATATATCCCACACATTCTCACCTCCCCAATGCGTGGAATCTCTATTATCCTGATAGGATCTTAAACCCCATTCATAAGAATTAGTCATTGGATCAACAGGGATTTTTCTTAAAAATTTCTTGACCTTACTTTTATTTTTTTTATCCCTATACTCAATTCCTTTTACAAGTACCTCTAATTTATCCGGAAGCCTATATCTTTCCTCATCCAGTTTAATCCTGTGTTTTTCAACAAAATTCTTATGTTCATCAATAGCTTCTCTTATTATTCTTAAATTTCTACGTAATTGAATCTCTTTTTCTCTTTTAACCGAAGTTTCAACTACTGGAATAGCAATAACAGCTAAAACAGAAATAATAGCTATTACAACTACTAATTCAACTAAAGTAAATCCCCTCTTAGATTTGTAACCTACTTCACATATCATTTATTATATGAATTTTCTTTAACTTCAAGCACCTTTTTACTTAATTGAACCTTGTTTTCTTTAAATCCAATAACTTTAACATCCATAATTTGACCAATTTTGAAATGTTCATCTCTTATATTTTGTATACGTTTATGAGAGATTTGAGAAATATGCACTAAACCAGTTACACCATGTAATATTTCAACAAATATCCCATAATCCTCAATTCTTGTAATCTTACCTCTATAAATTTTACCAAGTTCAGCAGTTGCAGTTAATTCTTTAATTCTCTTAATTAACTTTTCAGCAACCTCTGCGTTTGGTGCTGCAACAGTTACATTCCCATCGTCATCTACATTGATCTTTGAATTAAAAGTTGCAATCAATTCTTTAACAATTTTACCACCAGGTCCAATCAAATCCCTTACCTTATCATTAGGTATCTTGAAAATTTCAATTACAGGTGCATATTCTGATAATTTTTCAGATGTAGATGATATTGCCTCTTTCATCTTATCTAAAATAAACAAACGCGCTTTTTTTGCATCTCCTAAGGTCTTCTCTATAATTTCATCACTTAATCCTTTAATTTTTATATCAAGCTGAGCAGCAGTGATTCCCTTTTCAGTACCTGCAATTTTAAAATCCATATCACCAAAGTGATCTTCAAAACCAGCGATATCAGTAAGGATAACATAATCATCACCCTCTTTTACAAGACCCATTGCAATTCCAGATACAGGAGACTTTGTAGGAACACCAGCATCCATTAAAGCAAGACTTCCGCCACAAACAGTTGCCATGGAAGATGAACCATTAGACTCAAGTATGTCAGAAACAACCCTTATTGTATAAGGAAACTTTTCCTGTGTAGGTAATACCTTTTCCAGAGCAGTCTCAGCAAGATGCCCATGGCCTATCTCTCTTCTTCCAGGCCCCCTTAAAAAGCTTACTTCACCTACAGAAAAGGGAGGAAAATTGTAATGAAGCATAAACTTTTTTAAATCTCCATTTTTAGATACATTATCAATTCTTTGTGCATCATCTTCAGAACCTAAAGTTATGGTTGCAAGAGCCTGGGTTTCACCTCTCGTAAATACAGCAGAACCATGTACTCTTGGAAGGACACCAGTTTCAATACTTATATCTCTAACTTCATCAAGCTTTCTTCCATCATTTCTTTTCTTTTCTTTCAATAAAGTTTCTCTAAATATATGATATTGAAGTTTATCAAAAGCAATATTATATTTCCCAATTTTTTCATCTTCTGCATTTTCCATAATTTCATTTAAAATTAAGCCTATTTTCATTTTCCTTTCTTCTCTTATTTTTGAAAAAATAGCTTCTTTTAAACTCTTTTCATATTTAACTTTCAGAGAATTATAAATATTAACAAGCTCATCATCTTCCTCAACTATTAATTTGTCTGGATTTATCAATTCCTTCTGAGCAATACATATTTTAGAAATTATATCTTTAGCCATTTTTATGCCCTGTTTCAAGAGTTCCTCTTCAAATTCATTCCCTCTTGCTTCAAGCATTACAATATCTTTCTCAGTGCCTGCTACTTGAATAAGCATATCAAAATCATCTACTTTTTCTAATCCCGGGCTTATACAAAATTCTCCATCCTTCCAACCTATCTTTACAGCACCTAAAGGAGTTGTAAAAGGGATAGTTGAAGAAAGAAGAGCCGCAGATGCACCAATTATTCCCATTGAATCATAATCAATACCGAAATCAGCAGAAATCAACATGCCAACAACCTGAGTTTCATTTAAGAAATTTTCCGGGAATAAAGGTCTAATAGGTCTGTCAATTAACCTTGAAAGTAAGATCTCTCTTTCTGAGGGTTTCCCCTCCCTCTTAAAAAAACCGCCGGGGATTTTTCCTGCAGCATAATTACTTTCTCTAAAATCTACAAGTAACGGGAAAAAATCTTTCCTCTCTTTCTCTTCCCCTTTCATGTTAGCAGTAATAAGCATAACATTATCATTATACGTTAAAACAGCAGATCCATTTGATTGCTTTGCCCATCTATGAATATCAATCTTAAGTTTAGAACCAGCTATTTCTATTTCAATATTCTTTTTCATTATTTCTCTCCTTTAATCCATATGATAAAAAATAAAAATGTATATTCCAATGAGATAAGTGATACAGATTTATTTACTTTCTTAATTTTAGTTCCTGAATTAATTTTAAATATTTTTGATAATCTTCTCTTTTTAAATATTGTAATAATTTTTTTCTTCTAGAAACTAAGCCCAACAAACCCCTTCTAGAATGATTATCTTTTTTATGAATTTTAAAATGTTCAGTTAAACTCTTAATTCTATTTGTTAAAATTGCTATTTGAACCTCAGTTGAGCCTGTATCTTTATGATCTCGCTGAAATTTTGATATCAGTTTCTGCTTCCCTGCATATGTAATAGTCACAATTTCCTCCTAATTTTACACTATAATATTCAATTCTACCAAAAATATTACAATTTGTAAACCAAAATTTTCTAAATTATCCAACAATTGGGGTTAATAGTTCATCAGGCACTTCTATACCTATAATAGTATAAACTTTTTGGAGGTTAATTCTAAAAAAATTATCAAATATATCAATATCCGGAGTATAATTCTCCTTACCAAACCACCAGAACCAATCACTTCCTTGTGCAATATATATATATTTATCAATCTCTTGCATCTGTTCTTTAGATAAATTTTTTCTATTCTCCTCAATTACATCTTTTGTTTTTTTTAATAATCTCCATGCTTTTCTATCCAGTTCATCACCTATCCATATATCAAAATTACCATTAACCCAGGAACCTGAACTAAAATTATTTATAGCTCCACATTGCATCTCTATAGCTTCTGAAAATGTAGTTGTCTCAATATTTTCATCTTCATCTATTAATCTAAAAAATTCTCTGAGAAAATCTCGCCCTGAGTTTGCATAATATTCCCATGGGTTTTCACCATCAACTATTATTGGTACAACAATATCCCTGTTATCAGGTACATGAATTGCCTTAATTTTTTCAATCAAATCTTGAGCAGCTTTATCATATGACATGTGTTGATATTGAAACCCTATTAAGTCAGAAATATAATGATCTCTAAAAAAGATCCTTATTTTTTTATCTTTAAGTAAATAAGGTTTGTATAAAACTTCAGGGTTTTGAACAATAGAATTTGAATCTCTATTAATTGGAATAGATATTGATTTACTTAAATTAATTTCATCGCTTGCTGTCCACTTAAGCCCAAATCCGTCAAGAATATTTATAACCTCTTCAGACAAACTTCCTTCGGAAGGCCAAATTCCCTGAGGTCTATTCCCAAAAATCTTTTCCATATAATTCAATGCCAATCTTACTTGAGATATTGCATCCTGCTTCCAATTAAAATTCAAATCATATTCAGGCAAATATGGGTTTGAGTTTTTTCCTTCCTGTGGATCTATTAAAAGAGGTAAAATCGGATGATAGAATGGACTTGTTGAAATCTCAATTTGTCCTGATTCATAAAATCTTTTATATTCAGGAATAATACTCTTTAATAACTCCATTTCTTTTTTTTCAATAATTTGTTTGTCTTTTTCTGAAAAATTCTCTCCCTTTTCAATCAACTCTTTTATTATTTTATCTTCTTCCTTATACTGTTCATCAAAATAGCACAATTGGAACCATATCTGTAAATCTCTTAACTCATTTACAGAAAAAATATTGCTCCAATCTGATAAATCCCTTGAAATAGCTTCTTTTCTTTTATTATAAAGGTAATTATATCTTGGGAAAGGCTTAATAAGGTTATTATAATTAGCAGAAAAAAAATGCCTTATTAAAAAATCAATATCGTCCTTTTTTAGGCTTTTAGCATCCTTTATAAAAATATCCTGGAAAACATCCCTTTCTCCATTTATATAGCCCTCCAATTGCACAAGTAAAGATGGAACAAGATTATAAGTCACTTTGATCTCAGGAAAATCTTCAAGTACATTGACCATGCCATAGTAATCTTTTAAAGCATGGAGCCTTGCCCATGGAAGATCAAGTCTATCACAGAAAGGATTCTTATAAAAAGGTTGGTGCATATGCCACAATATAGCAATTTTTTTTTTTGACAGGTTATTCTCCTTTTTCTACAAATTCACACAAAACGCCTGAAAGACTTTTAGGATGTGCAAACGCTATTTTAGCATTATGAGCTCCTATTCTTGGCTCCTTATCCAGCATTCTCACACCATTATTTTCAAGTTCTTTTATCTGATGTTCTATATTATCAACCTCATATGAAATATGGTGAATTCCTTTTCCCCTTTTTTCAAGAAATTTTGAAATCGGAGAATCCTCAGATAAAGGTTCTAAAAGTTCTATATGAACATCACCAACTTTAAAAAAAGCTGTTCTAACTTTTTGTTCTTTAACAACTTCTGTTCCAAGAAATTCAAGACCCAGCACATCTGTATATCTCCCTATTTCTTCTTCAAGATTATCCACTGCAATTGCAATATGATCAATTTTTTTTATCATAAATTCCTCCAAAAAATAACTCTATTAACCCAAAATAATACCTTAATAACAACCCAAAATCAACAAGGGGGGTCAGGTCTTGAAATGCCACTTTTTTTTATTTTTTCACATTTTAAAAAATTTCTTGACACTTTTATTTCTTAGTTCTAAAATAACCCTTATTTAATAAAAAATGGGAAATATGAAACTTAGCAATTTATTAAGTCTATTTAAAGTTGATAAAAATCTCATTAATAAAACCATGTCCATAGCTTTGGAAAAAGGTGGGGATTATTGTGACCTATACTTTCAGAATAAAACAGCTAATTATATATCTTTAGAAGACAAATCCGTAAATAAAGCCCACACAAACATTGACTTTGGAGTAGGAATACGGGTAATAAAAGGAGATCAAACAGGTTATTCGTTTACAGAAGAGATTTCTCCCAAATTAATGAAATCAGCTGCACAAACTGCTGCAAATATTGCAAATGGAACAAAAAAAATCCCTCCCTTTGAGCTAAAAATTCATAAGGTTCCAGACTATTATCCAATTAAAACTCAATGGGAACATGTTAATATTGAGCAAAAAATCCCTATTCTCAAAATAATAAATGAAAAAATATTCTCTTTAGATAAAAGAGTTATTAAATCAAATATCATGTTTATGGATGAAAGTAATTATATTCTAATAGCATCCTCAGATGGAAGAATATCATTTGACTTTCAGCCAATGACAACAATAGCTGCCTCATGTACAGCAGAACAAAATGGGAAAAAAGAACAGAATAGTTTTTCCATTTCAGGAAGAGAGGATATTAATTTTTTTACCTCTTCAATACTTGAACGTTTAGCAAAAGAAACAGTTAGTCGAACAGTTAAACTCTTTGATGCAATAAAATCAAAACCAGGTGAAATGGAAATAGTTATGGCTTCAGGCAGTTCCGGTATACTGTTGCATGAAGCAATTGGACATGGAATGGAAGCTGATTTTAACAGGAAAAAAATATCAATATTCTCAGATAAAATTAATAAACAAGTGGCAGAAAAAATTGTCTCAATTGTTGATGATGGAATAGTTCTACATATGCGAGGTTCAATTAATATTGATGATGAAAATATAGATACAGAAAAGACCTTTCTTGTAAAAAACGGAATATTGAAAAGCTACTTACATGATAGAATAAGCTCAAAACACTTTAAAGTAAAACCTACTGGTAATGGAAGACGCCAATCCTTTCGTTATGCTCCAATACCACGTATGAGAAATACATACATGCTTCCAGGCCCACACAAAAAAGATGAAATTATAAAAAGTGTTAAACAGGGCCTGTATACTGAATCCTTCTCAAATGGTCAGGTATTGATAGGTGCAGGTGATTTTACCTTTTATGTAAAATCCGGGTTTCTTATAGAGAATGGAAAACTAACTTATCCTGTAAAGGATATAAACATTATTGGAAATGGCCCGGATGTGTTAAGCAAAGTTGTTATGGTGGCTGATGATCTTAAAATGGCTGAAGGAGCATGGACATGTGGAAAGGATGGTCAGAATGTTCCTGTTTCAATGGGTTTACCAACAATAAAGGTATCTTCAATCACAGTTGGTGGGCTTAGGTAATAAAATGAATAAAAAAGAGAGAGTTGATCTTGCAAAATGGTCGATTTTGTATGCAAAAAAAATTGGATCAAATGAAGTTTCAATTACTATTTCAAAGACAAATAAAATTGAGATTGAAGTTCGAAATAAAAAAATTGATAAATTAGTTGAATCAACTCAAAACTCTCTAAATCTATCTCTTTATGTGGATAATCGCTTCTCAAGCCATTATACAAACAATTTAAAAAAGGAACATCTAAAAAATTTTATTGAAAAAGCATATTTAATGACAAAACACTTAAATACTGATCCCTATAGATCTCTTCCAGATCCAGAACTGTATAAAAATCAAAAAAAAATAGATATTAAAATTAATGATGGATCCTACAAATCAATTGAGTACAAAAAAAAAGTAAAAATTGCAAGGGATATTGAAAAATCAGCAATGAACCAAAATAAAAAGATTATTTCAGTAACATCCTCTTTCTATAACTCTCATGAAGAACTTGTAAAAGTTCAGAGTAATGGATTTTCAGGAGAAAAAGAATCAACAATCTTTTCATGCTCAGCAGAAGTAACAGTTAAAGATGCTGATAGAGGAAAGCCAGAAGATTGGTCTTCAGCAAATGCGAGGTTTTTTAAAGACCTACCTGATCCGGAGTTGATTGGAAAGAGTGCTGCTGATCGTGCTTTAAGAAAGATTGGTCAGTGTAAAATCAAAACAGGTATCTATGATATGGTTGTTGAGAACCGAGTTGCAAACAAAATGATCTATGCTTTATATTTACCTATAAAAGCAAAATCAATACAGCAAAAAAATTCATTTCTTGAAAATAAAATTAATAAAAAAATTGCATCTGAAAAATTAACAATCATTGATGATCCATTTGTTATCAAAGGATTGGGTTCAAGGCTTTTTGATTCTGAAGGAATAAGTTCAAAAAAGAGAACCATAGTTGATAGAGGAATACTGAAATCTATATATGTTGATGATTATTATGGCAAAAAATTAAAAATGAAGCCAACAACTGATTCTTTTTCAAACATAGTATTAGAAAAAGGCACAAAATCAATTGAAGATATGATAAAAAGCATAAAAAAGGGAATGATAATCACTGAATTTCTTGGTGGTAATTCCAATTCTTTAACAGGGGATTTTTCTTTTGGAATTGTGGGATTATATATAGAACACGGCCAGGTTATCAAACCTGTTAATGAAATGAATATAACTGGGAACCTGGAAACTTTATGGAAACATCTATATGATGTTGGAAATGATCCATATATTTATTCGTCCTATATGACCCCAAGTCTCCATTTCAAGGAGATCAACTTCAGCGGAGTCAACTAATATTTTTATTTCTTAATTATTTATCCAATAAGTTTTTGATCTGTTTTACCTTTTGAAGATCATTGACATTAGCTACTAATAAACCATTTTCTGTATCTATAACAGCAATATTTTCCAAGCCAATAACTGCAATAGGGGTTTCCCCCTTAGAAAATACCAATGAATTTTTTGTATCAATTAATATATTATTTCCTTTTCCTATTGCATTTCCATTATTATCCTTCTTACTCAATTCATAAACACTTGACCATGACCCTACATCACTCCATTTAAATTTAGCTTCAAACATTTTTATCTCTTTAACCTTTTCCATTAAAGCATAATCAATAGATTCAGCGTTAATATGCTTGAATATCTCACAGAATTTATCTCTATTTTCAAAAAACTTCTCAAGCTCAATATATTTTTCATAATAATAATTTGAATATTCTTTAAAGAATTCTTTAAAATGTTTAAGCTTATATATAAACATACCGGAATTCCAATAATAATTTCCATATTTTATATATTTCTTAGCTGTTTTCAGTTTCGGTTTTTCTTTAAACTCATTTACATCAAAAAATTCAGTTTCTCTTAATTTGGAAGCTCCTCTCTTGCTAAATTTTATATATCCATATCCAGTGTGTGGCATTTCAGGTTTTATTCCACATGTAATTATACATTTGTTATCTGCATAACAAAGAGCATCTTTCATTTGAGCTTTAAAAATATCTTCCTTAGAAATATAATGGTCTGCAGGTAATACAATAACATTTGCATTGCTGTCAAATCTTGAAAGGAAAATGTTTGATAAAATCAGGCTGGGAGCTGTATTTCTTGGAACTGGTTCATCAATAAAATTGGATTCTTTAAATTCAGGAATTGAATCTTTTATGAGTTTCAAGTATTTATTATCTGCAATTATAAAAATATTCTCTTTTTCTATAATTTTTTTTAATCTTTTATATGTTTGAGAGATTAAAGACCCTTTCCCAACAATATTTAAAAATTGTTTTGGTTTTTCCTCAGTACTTAATGGCCAAAATCGAGTACCCTGACCACCTGCAAGTATTAACCCGAAATTTCTATTTTTCATTAATAATAAGTAACACAAATAAAACAAAAAAACAATTTTTACACGGATTTTATCTTCAATTTTCCTCTCAAACAGTTTTCTTAATTCTATGATAAAATATGCAATTAAAAATTGTATAAAGGAGTATTAAATGGAAAAAAGAAAAATTGGAGTATTATTTCTATTATCCTGTTTTTTTACATTCAACATTCATATTTTCTGCTGTACTGTAATTGTAGCAGGCAAAGAGGCTACTAAAGACGGATCAGTTATTATATCCCATACTGATGCCTGTGAAAACTCACGACTGATGGTTGTTCCAGCAAAAAAATATAAAAAAGGAGCCAAAGCTCCCGTTTATCTGGGACTACAAGATCCCAAAATACCATTGGGGAAATTCGGTAAAATTATCGGTTATATCCCTCAAGTGGAAAAAACATATGCCTATTTTCATTCGGGATATTCACATATCAACGAGCATCAACTGGCCATAGGAGAGAGCACTACAACTCAGAGAAAGGAACTACATGTCAACTGCACCACCGGAGGACAAATTATAACCATTGAACAAGCCATGGTCTTTGCCTTGCAGCGATGTAAAAAAGCAGAATCTGCTCTAGAATTGATTACTTCTCTGATCGAAAAATACGGTTTTTTGCCTTCCTGTGCGAATGAATCGGAAACCATTGCCATTGCAGATCCCCAAGAAGTCTGGATTTTGGAAATATTCAGCGTAGGACCCGGTTGGTCACCGAATAGTGGAAAATTAGGAGCAATATGGGCAGCCCAACGGGTTCCCGATGATCATATTGCAATTGTTCCAAATTGGAGCATCATTAAAGAAATTGATTTATCCAAACCGGATAAATTCAGAGCCTCAAAAAATTACAAACAATTCGCCATTGAACGGGGATGGTATAATCCCAAAAGCGGTAAACCATTTATCTATCAGGAAGTATATACACCAATTCTTGTAGAATGGGGACTCAGCCGCCTCTGGCTTTTTTACAGTACCTATTGCAAATCCTTGAAAAATTGGCCCAACAAATATCTGGATAAACTTCACAAAAATTACGACCTCTACCATCAATACCTAGAATCTCTTTCCTTTTATCCATTTTCTGCAAAACCGGATAAAAAAATAACCATTCAGGATATAATGAAATTTCAACGGTCAACATTTGAAGGAACAATCTATGATATGACAGCGGACCATGATTGGTTGGTTCCGAATGGGAAGGGTGGTTTTGTAAAAAGCCCTTTAGCTACACCTTTTCCTACACCAGACATGCGAGCATTATTGGATATCAATTTCAGGCGGAATGTCTCCAAAGGTGGATATGGAATGATCGCTCAATTGAGGAGTTGGCTTCCGGATCCAGTAGGCGGTATTTACTGGTATTTTGTTGACAATCAATATGTGAGCACCTATATCCCCATATATACGGGAGTTCAACAAATCCATCCGTCCTATAAAATATTTAATCCTGATCAATACACCGAGGATTCTGTCAGATGGGGGGTAGATTTTGTTGATAACCTGCTTTATTTAAAATTCCAGGAAGCTATAAAAGATGTAAGAAAAGTCAGGGACCCACTTGAAGCAACTTTTTTTGAAGAATTGAGTGCCATTGACAATAAAGCCGTCACCATGTTCAAACAGCGTCCTTCAAAAGCAAAAAGATATGTAACCCAACTCACCTGGAAGCGAATGGACAAAATTCACAAAATGTATTTGAAATTGCGTGACCAATTAATTACAAAATATACGAATAATCACGTTCGACCTTAATAGTAAGATTTTGGGGACGCCCTATAGCCATCGATCCCTCTGATTTCAACAATTTCTCCAAAATACATCCGATGGTAATCTTTTTTAGGATATTCTTTTTTAATGGATTCATCTAAAAAATTTTCCGGTTTCAGATCATCCAGGTATATTTTTTTACATTCAAGTATCAATTCGGCTTCTTTGAATGCCGGAGCAGGTATTTTTTGGGAAGGGATAATGCTTAATCTGGTTTGTGCAATTTTATCTACATCACGTCCTGACAGTGCTCCAAGTAAGGAAAGATCATCTTTATATGATTTATTAAAAGAGCAGAGAGTAAATGTATCATACCTGTTAATAAATTCATAAGTAAATCGTGTTGGACGCACGAAAACTGTTGCACATGGCTTATTCCATAATACACCGAAATAACCCCAGGCAACAGTCATTGTATTAAAATGGCTACTTTTATAGTCTCCACTCGTTAACAGAAACCATTGTTTCAACCATAATTCATTAACTCTGATTAAAAAATCTTGAATTGGGATAGATTTCATTTTTCTAAAGTTAGCGTTCACAATCCAAAACACTATTATAGGAAACTTCTTTTTTCATCTCAATTAAATATTAAGCGAATTATTATTAGTTGTCAATAATTAATGAAAAACTTAAACAAAGAGAATCAAGATTTTTAGTTAATTTCGTAAAACAATTGCTTTTTAAAGAGATTTTAATTAAGATTTATAGTTCAAATATATTTATAAAAGAGAGGCATTTGAAATGTCAAAAATTTATTATGATAAAGACGTAGATGTCAGTTTATTAAAAGGAAAAAAGATCGCTATTATTGGATTCGGGAATCAGGGTCATGCACAAGCAATGAACTTAAAAGATAATGGCCATGATATAATCATAGGGCTCAGACAAAATAGCAAAAACATTATAAAAGCAAAAGAATACAATATTAGAGCATACAGTATTGAAGAGGCAGTCAGGATTTCTGACATAATAATGATATTGATCCCTGATGAAAATCAAGCTTATGCATATAAAAAGTATATTGAGCCAAATTTAAAGAAAGCTAAAATGTTAATGTTCTCTCATGGATTTTCAATCCTATATTCTCAAATAAAACCTCCAAAAAATATAGATGTAACAATGGTTGCACCAAAAGGACAGGGTCATATGCTAAGAAGAGAATTCCAAAAAGGGAATGGTTTACCAGGTGTTTTAGCTATCCATCAAGATTAT
>JAUWNT010000224.1 GCA_030612495.1 Candidatus Aminicenantota bacterium | reverse complement strand
AACCATAACATCTAAATCCGGTTTCTATTTTATCAATACCAAGATAGTATAAAAGCTTATAAATTGATGTTTGCTTTTTCTCAAAATATTTAAAATTTGCAAAACTTTTTGCAACTGTATAAAAATTATTCGCATAATCATGAAGATAAGGGACGGTCTTTTGAAGTATTGATTTTTCTCACCGTTTCTTTCTTCTCTTTGTATGAAAATACAAACTCCCTAAAGAACCAAAAGACAAATCGCTAAATAAATCAAATTCTATGACCTCTCTATATGTCAATCCACCTAAATCTTTTAATAATACCAAAAATTCTCCTCTCATCCTCTTGCCTTCATGTGTAATGGTGTCTATATCTTCTAGCTTTATTCCATACTTCTGTTGAAACTCAAATATTATTTTCTCAACAGGCTCAAAGTAGCGATCATCAGTCCGCTTGTTCTCTCTCACTGATCTCTCTTTCCTTCTATCATATTTCTTTTCTGCTTCCTTTATAAACCCTTCATCACCAAATATTTGCCCATACTTTGATCGTTTAACTACATACTTCTGCTCATGAGCACCTTGTAAGGCCATAAAAAAATCTTCTTTACTGCCAAAAAGAGCTTCAACAAAACCCCTATCAATAAAACTCTTATTGTCTCCTGAGAAATATAATGATCCGCTTGACCAAGAATAGTTATCAAATCTATCCACAAGGTTTGCTCTTACTGGATTTTGAATAACATATACTATAGAGCCTGGACCAGGATATGACTCATTCTGAATCAATGTTGATTTAAACCGATCCTGGAACACATACCCTTTTCCTCCTATAACCCTCCTGTAGTAAAATCCATACTGGCTATTCAGATTTCTCATAAACTCAGAGAGCTTACCACTACTATTTTGCAATAATAAATGATAATGGTTGTCCATAATACAATATGCCAATATGCGCATTCTGTAAATCACTGACTTTTCAGCAAGTAATTCAATATATTTTGATTTCAGGTCTGCACTTGAGAATATTTTCTCTTCATTGACGCCTCTGTTCATAATATGGTGAAAAGCACCTTCCCATGTCAGTCGTGCATGTCTCATACTAGAATTATAACATAATATTTCAATACTTCAAAAGACCGTCCCTTTTTTCCTTATCAAAAATCTTATACTTTTCATAATTTTTTACACCTTTGCTCTCTAATTTTTATTTCCTACATTTAAAACTATATTTCTCTCAATAGCTAAACCTTCTCTTAATTCTATACTATTTATCACTTTATGAACCCATGAGCCGTCATTTCGTTTATAATAAATCCGTAATTCATAACGATAACTTGAATCCAATCCAATAATCTTGTAAAATCCACGTGCATTAGTATCACAACGTGCCTCGATAAGAAAATAGCTGTCTCCATAATCCATAGATATATGTGATGTTTCTGAAAATAGTTGAACAGACGCTTCTTTTAAAGGGTTTCCATTTTCATCTGCAATTTTACCCTTTATACCTGTTTTTTTATTAAGCATATCAACCACAACCAGAGCCTCTGTAGTTTTTCCAGCCTCTACCTCTATACCTTCTATAATCTGCGAACCATAAACCATATTAAATTTGCTAGGGTATCCAAAATGAACTATACCATCATATATACCAGGAGTAAGATTATAAGCTGCTTTATCTAAAAAATAACCCTGTGCCATTTTATCAAGATCATAAGCATTTTCATACACGGGTGTAATCCATTTACTTCGTACTTTAAAATAAATAGTCAAGTCGGTAGGGAAAATTGTTTTTATATCAACATTTATTCCATTGCTATCTACAAACTTTAACTTTATCCATCCTCCTAATTTTACCACCTTTTTTATTTTTGTTATCTGTCTCCTTCTTATCTTTATATGCTGCTTTGGCCCTAAAGTGTAGCCAGGATATGGATCTCCACAATATTTTGAATTTTTCGAAAATGGCATTACTATAAAACAATAATTACCCTCTGGGAAAGTGAATGAAAAATAACCCCTATTATCTGTATCCATTGCTGCCTTCGCATATGTATAACCAAATACATCTTTTCTATCACAATCTACTAATCCAATATGAAATTTTTCTTCAACAGGTAACTTTGTATTATAATCAATAATCCAACCGACAACTTTGCCACAATTCTCGCCCTTGCAAGGAGGGATACCCATAGGGTGTACCTCCATTTGTGCATTAATATAAAAACTAATAATAATTAAACTAAAAATTAATAAAACAAATAACTTAATTCCTTTCATTTTTTACCCCCATTTTAATGATTTCATATAAAAAACTTCCTTTTTTAAAATATATTTTAAAGTTACTTTTTATTTAACACATAGAAAAAAAGTTGTAAACATTTTTTAAGAAAATAATTTTTTGATAATTAAATAAATAAAAGACAGATCCTGTTATACAAATATTTAAATCAGTTTTTTCTCTTTTTTTTTTATTAAGGATTAGATCTGAAGTTGTTTTTCATAAGTTGATTCAAGTAACCGTACAGATTCAACTCTTGTTGCTTTTCCACTTAATTTGTTAATATCAACTACTGCCATATCAAGGATCATATCTTTTTTAGCAACCTCAAATCTCTGATT
>JAUWNT010000176.1 GCA_030612495.1 Candidatus Aminicenantota bacterium | reverse complement strand
CCCTGTTGATCCTTCTCCAATCTCAATATAATTTCTACAGTTATTTAATTTTAATTTTATTATCATACTATAATGCACAAATATATTTCTCAATTCTTTATTTTTATTGTTAATCATAAGGCGGTTTAATGACTTTACTCTAAATACAATCTTCCATTCTTTTAAATCAAGTGCTCTTAAAAAACTTAAAATAAATTCATTGTCTCTTAACAATTTACCCGGGCTAAATTCAAGGCTATTTGTTTCAAATTTATCTAAATTCGAAGACTTAAAATCCTTTAAAATATATGCTTTTGCATCATTTGTTGAGTTCAATTCAAAAGAGCTGCTAATCCAGCTCCCATTATATTCTCTTTTTAATATTCCTGTTTTTTTTCTAAAAATATACTCTTTTCTATCATATGAATCATAAGTAAAATTATAAAAAAAATTATCCTCAATAAGGTCTACTGAAAACTTTTTCATATTCACAATTCTATTAAATTTTTCCCATAAAAGCAAAATGAATTTATTAGTCGGGCAGGGCTTCAGAAAAATGTTTTAAAAAATCTAAGATTTTTTTTTGCGCGCATACACATTTACAAGTCCCATAAAGCTAAGAGTTATTGGTTTTTTAATTAATTGACAGCCAGCTAAAGGTTTGAGTATCGGTTTTAAAACAGGTAATAAATTCCATGTTCTATCCAGAAGATAATCCAGCATAATCGTACGCTTATGTTTTCTTATACTCAGGATTTCAAAGCCCAACATACATAACATACGAGATAGAGTATCCCTTGAAAAATGAACAACATGCATATCCATAAAAAAAGGATATCTTCTTCCAAGCACTTTTACTGCAAAACTGTCAATCATGTACGTACTTAATGCCAAAACACCTCCTGGCCGAAGCAGAGAAGCAATCTTTTCTAAAATTTGTGTTGGTTTAGAAAGGTGTTCAATCACATCCCACATTGTGACAACATCCATACTGGATGAATGTAATGGGATCTGATCAAGAGTGCTTTTAAATACAGTCCCTTTTCCCAATTTCTGTGCAATTGATGCTGCCCATGAGCTCAATTCTACACCATAGACTGTCCAACCTGAAGCAATTGCAGTCTCCATAAAAATTCCAGTATAACACCCAACATCAAGTAAATTCCCTGGTGGCTTTATGTATTCTTGAAGTTGAGTGATAGTATGCTTAAATGTAAGTTCCCTTCCCTTACTCTGGAGTATATAGGATGGATCTACAACCTCTTTATATAAGTTTATCAATTGATCTGCATCTGGTTGAGGATTATTATAAACCATTTTACAATCCTTGCATTGAACAATATCACCATGGTTTGATAAATCAGGGCTTGTACATATATAAGAGTCTTTATGCTTTACTTGTTTGGGTTTTGAGGTTGCTGGATAGATAAGCCTGGTATTATTATGATTACAAAGCGGACACCTGACAAATTTTAGATTAATGCTCATGGCTAAAAAAACGGAGACGTAACAATGTAAAGGCTCCCCTGTATATCTCTTGTTTAGATATCTTTGATTTACCCATTTTTCGGTCGTAAAAAACAATTGGGATTTCAGTGATGTGAGCACCCTTTTTTTGTGTGAGAAAAAGCATCTCAACGAGATAGGAATATCCATTTGACTTTATTTTATCCAGATCAATTGTTTCAAGAACAGGTCGGCTATAAGCTCGAAAACCTGATGTTAGATCATGGCCTTCCAGGCCTAATACAAATCTTGCAAATTTATTTGCAAGCCAACTTAATAAAATACGGCGGATCCTCCAGTTGATCGTTCCACCATGTTTAATATATCTTGATCCTACAACTATATCATTGTGTTCAATAGCATCCAGGAAACCAGGCAAATGCTCTGGATTATGAGAGAGATCTGCATCCATTGTGATGATCACATCATATTGATGCTTTAATCCATATTTAAATCCTGTTGTATATGCACTTCCAAGCCCTCGAACTCCTTTTCGGACAATAATATCAATTTTTGTTTTAGTAACTTTGGAAAAGGATACTACTTCCTTAGCAGTTCCATCAGGAGAATCATCATCAACTACTAAAATATCTACATTAGAAATGGTCTCAATGATCTGTTTCATAATAATGCTGATATTTTCACGTTCATTAAAAGTGGGAATAATAATTAATATATTACTTTTTCCTTTCATTTTATTTCTCTATTAAATTTTATTCGCTCCATTTTTTACATCAATAAAGTGCAAAGCCTGAACTCTGTCTGGAAGGCAGTGATACCTTTTATAAAACTCTTTAAGCTTTTTAGTGTGTTTTTCAGTAAAATAAAAACCATTATCTTTAAATAGAATCACTCTAAATACTCCTTTAATTATACTTTCCAGTTCTTTTTTGGGATAAGGGACCATCAAATACTTGAAAGGTTGCCCTGAAAAATTTGCCAGAGGAGCAAAGTATACCATCTGCCATATTCCATCCCCTCTTACAAATAATAATTTGGAATATCCTTGAACACTATCCGATGCTTCACATACAGCTTTTTTAGTACCTGCATTTATAAAAATGATAGGTTGATTGAGAGGTAATTCATCTTTTACCTCGTTATACATATTAACCACTTGTTTGTGTAAATTTCCAAAATATTTATAGTCTTTTATTTCCCATTGCAACATAATATACTGAAAAGATAAATAAAACACCATGCTAATAATAACAATAATTGATATATAAATTTCTTTAATTTTATATTTTTTTGACAACCATTCTATTCCTTTTTCAAAAAAGGCAATTACCATTATATAGAATCCCATAAGAGGAAGATAGTTGTATCGAGATGGTGCATACTTTATAAGAATAGTGGGAAGCATTGAAAGAATCATAAATGTCATACCCCAGAGAGCCAGCCTGTTTTTTTGACAAAAAAGTAAAACCCCAAATCCAGTAAATGATACAAAAGCAAGCACTATTTGCCAGGTCTCACCTGTATATGAATTTCCAAACCCAGTATATTTAAAAATTAAATACCCAGTTTTTTTCAGCCCATAATTTATATCATAGTCCGGATAATTTGTTGGAGAAGGAGCATTTGAAATTATAGGCACTAATATAAAAATAACCAGATATAATATTAACAAAAAGATAATAACAAAAGAGCTCTTTACTGCATCTCTAATTGTATATTTCTTTATTAAAATTAGAAAACTTATTAAAACAAATGGAAGGATAATCCAGGTTTCTTTTGAAAAAGCTGCTCCTAATCCAAATATAAATAACAGAAAAAAATTCCTTTTTTTTAGTTGTCTCCCATGTTTGGCTACTATGATTAAAGAGCTTAGTATAAATAAGAGCATAATAGAGTCCGGTCTTGCTGCTGACCATAAAGTGATTTCGCTGTAGAGCGGGGAAATACCAAAAACAAGTGAGATGATTGAAGCAGGAATTATCCTGCGTGTTATTCTCAAAATCAAGATATACAATAATAAAACATTTCCAAGATGGATCAAGATTGTTGTTGCTGCATAAAAAGGGGTATTTGTGCCAAACAGAGTATAATTCAATAGATAAGAAATCTTAACCATTGGTCTGAAAAAATCGTTAATTGTCGAAAATAAACTTAATGGATGTTCCCAACAAGTGTATACGGAATTGAGCCATTCAAAGTCATCGCCTCTCAAATAAATACTAAGTGCAGGGAAGTAAGCTATAATGATCATTAAAATGATCATTATCCCTATAAAAAGTGAACTCTTCTTTTTAAGCACAATCAAATATTATATGATATATATATGGATTTCAATAAATATGTACGTTTTTTATAAAATTTTGGATAATATGTTAGGAAAGAGGGGTAGAAGATGAATCTTCTACCCCTCTTTATATATAGTTAATAATGGGGGTGTTATTTTAATCCGACCTCTTTTGAAATTCGATCAGCTTTGCCCAACTTTTCAGT
>JAUWNT010000071.1 GCA_030612495.1 Candidatus Aminicenantota bacterium | reverse complement strand
CCAGCGAAAAGGTTGGGCACAGCATATGCTGCAATGTTTACTATCCAGAACTGGGGACTTGGAATATTCTTTAAAGGCATTGGAACTGTTCTTGATTGGGTAAACCCAAAAGTTGTAGCAAAACTCCATAGCATTAGAAGTGGTTTACAAGCCCAGGGTCTTTCAAACATGCAAATAAGTGAAAAAATAGAACAACTGAGAAAAGCAGGTGAATTGCCCATTTATAATTATACAATTCCGATTCTCATGCTTGTAGGTCTTGGAGTTATTTCAATGTTTCTTGCTATATGGCTGAAGAAAGCCAGTAAAGAACAGGGATACGGCCTGGAAAACCCTTCAAGTTCGTAGCTAAAAACATTCAAAGGAGAAATATAAGGTAAAGCTTTTAAAGAAAACACCATCCCTATTTTGAATTTTTTCTATTTTATAATGGTCTTATCTGGGATGTTCCCATTTTTAAAATGCTTATCTATCCATCCTGAAGTAACATTATGTCTGCTATCAAAATATTTAACATATGGTTTTATATCAAGGAGAGGTGTCCCATCTAAAACATCAACCTCTGTAAAATAGAGCCTGTTGCCATTTATGCTTTTTATATTAATAACAGAAAATCCTATATGGTTTGGGCGATTAGGGCTCCTTATGGCAAACATTCCATGTTTGTTTTCTTCTAAAAACGGCTTCCCCTCAATGTGTTCCTTTTTTGATTTATGAAAGTAGTATATTATTATTGCATGGCTAAATTTATCCAGATCTTTTAGTCCATTTACATATCTATCTTCTAATTCAAGCCATGCTTCTACTTCCTTTTTAAAAGTCCCCTGTATTGGAATATCCTTACTTTTTTTGTAAGGTGAGTGAATCATTCCTATTGGATGCATTATTATTTGCTTCATAATTTCATTATTATAACCTTTATTAATCGTAAGATAAACGAGTTTCTTCATCTACTAAAGTTGGCTGAATGATTTCTTTCCATTCTGGAGACTCCCATGTTTTCAGTATCATATGTGTATTATAGTATTTCTGTGGTATTGGGTGTGTTCCAATAATCACCCCTATGTTATATTGTGCTTTGATAAAATCTCGAAAATATATTATATATGGACATGGGGGGTATCCTACAACCAACCCAGTTGCAAGATGAATGACCTGTGCTCCATTCTTCTTCATTTCTTCCGGAGCATATTCAATGTTTCCGCCAGGGCAACCAGCACAAGTTGTAAAGCCAACTAATTCAACCTCTTCGTTTTTATAAATACTGAATGCCCCCTCTCTGTTTTTGAGGGCTCTTAGGCATTTTCCTCCAGCACACATCCTGTAGCGGTCACATATGATGATTCCAATTTTTGTTTTATCTTTCATTTTTGATTCCTCCTGTCTTGTCTTATTTTTTACTTACTCCTCTATTATACCAATTATAACACATATAATGTAGGCATATTCACTGCTTTATGCTATTTTAGTTAATTATTATAAAAATTTCATATTCCATTTGACATTTATATATAGATTTGATATAATTTTTTTTTATAGTAAGTATAGGTGAGAGATCAAATAATATTCAAGAAAATCAACTTTTATTATTCTAAAATTTTACCTCTATTTGCTTTTAAAATTTAAATGGAGGTAACACAATATGGCTAAAGGAAAAGTCAAATGGTTTGACCCACAGAAAGGCTTTGGTTTCATTGAAATGGATGAAGGAAAAGACATCTTTGTACATCACAGTGAAATTCAGGGTGCAGGTTATAAGTCTTTAGATGAAGGACAAGCTGTTGAATTTGAAATTCGCAAAAGTGAAAAAGGTGATTATGCTGCAAATGTAGTAAAAACATAAACTTTTTTTAACGGATAAAGTCTTGATTTCTCTCACATGAGAAATCAAGACCTTTTTCTATTCCAATTATTTCCAAATTCAATTAAGAATTTACTGTTAAAATTTATATAAGCTGCAACCACTGGCATCTCTTTAATTGAAATGGGTTTTTTATTTGTTTATTTTTCTCTAATTTTTTATAATAAAATCGATGTTTATAAGGAAATTAAAATGTTGATTGCAGTAATTATTTTTATTCTTTTAGTTTTCTATTTTTTTCTAATATATAATAAATTTGTTAGATTAAGGAATATGGCAGAAGAGGCGTGGAGTGGCATTGAGGTTCAGCTTAAAAGACGCTGTAATTTAGTACCAAATCTTGTTGATACAGTTAGAGCGTATGCAAAGCATGAAAAGAGTTTATTTGAAAATATAACAGAATCTCGTAAAAGAGCTATGAATTCTTATCAAATTCATGAAAGAAGCATAGAAGAAAAAATTCTTAGTACTTCTATGTTAAAGATATTTGCTGTTGTTGAAAATTACCCTGATTTAAAAGCAAATAAAAATTTTTTAAAGTTGCAAGAAGAGCTTGTGGATATTGAAGATCAAATACAGTATGCAAGGAGATATTTTAATGGAACAGTTCGCAACAACAATATTTTTGTTCAATCTTTTCCATCTTTAATAGTAGCAAGTATATTTAAATTCAAAGAAATGGAATTTTTTGACTTAGAATCTATAAAAGAAGAAATTGTACCTAAAGTTAATATAGATTAATGAGAGGTTTTGTATGAAAAAAATATTTTTTATATTGAGTGCTATACTTTTTTCTATTTCCCTTTTTGCTTATAGAGTAGAGAAAATAATAAGTTTTGATTCTGTTATAACTGTAAATGAAGATTCTTCACTTGTTGTTAAAGAAATTATAAAGGTTATTTCTCAGGGAAGAACAATAAAGAGGGGTATTTTTAGGGATTTCCCAACAAAATATATGAACAAAGGCTTAAGATGGAATGTTGATTTTGATGTGATCTCAGTAAAAAAGAATGGTTTTTCTGAGCCATATCATATTAAGAATATTGAAAATGGGAAAAGGCTTTACATTGGTTCTAAAAATGTATTCTTACATCCTGGAACTTATACTTATGAAATAACATATAAGACAAACAGACAACTTGGATTTTTTGATGATTTTGATGAGCTCTATTATAATATTACTGGAAATTTCTGGGCTTTCTCGATTGAAAGAGCTTCAGCAACTATTATACTACCAAAGTATGCTAAAGCACATGTTTTAAATGTAATGGCTTATACAGGAAAGTATGGGACAAAAGCAAGTGATTACAGTGTGAAAAAAGTTGATAATGCTAATATTTTATTCGAAACAAATCGGGAACTCAAACCCAAAGAGGGACTGACCATTGCTGTATCGTGGAAGAGAGGTTACGTAACAAGACCTGATAAAATAACAAAATTGAAATATATACTTAAAGATAATCAGCTTATTATTAAAGGGTTATTTTTTCTCATAATTGTTTTTCTTTATTACATTTTTGTGTGGTTCAGGGTTGGAAAAGATCCCAGAGAAGGTCCCATAATACCTTTATATGAGCCCCCTCCTGACCTTTCCCCAGCAGCTATCAGGTATATTATGAATATGGGATATGATAAAAAAATATTTACATGTTCAATAATCAATATTGCTATTAAAGGGTTTCTTATCATTAATGAAAAAGACGATGACTACTCTATTAACAAAACAGATAAAAAAGATCCTGACAAATATCTCTCTGCTGAAGAGTTGAAAATATATAGAAGTCTGTTCAGTACTAATTATAAGATAGAACTTGATAGCACAAATTATTCGATTTTTCAGAAGGCAGTTAGAAAATTGAAAAAAAGTCTTAAGCTTTCTTTTGAAGGGAAATATTTCCTTTCTAATATTAAGTATTTTGTACCTGGTATTATTTTATCAATATTAGGGATAATTATTACTGTACTCAGTTCTCCAATATCAGCTGCTGGCAGTTTTATGTTAATATGGCTTTCAGGATGGACATGTGGAGTGTTTTTCCTTTTTTCATCTGTTTTAAGCTCCTGGAAGCAATTCTTTTTTAAAGGGAAATTGAAGAGTTTTAGACAGGCACTTTTTAATACGCTTTTTGCACTTCCATTTTTGGCAGGAGAAATTTTTGGACTTTTTATGCTGAATAAATCAACTTCTATATCTTTTATATTTTTTCTTGTTTTAATCATGTTTGTGAACACTTTATTTTATCAGTTGCTTAAAGCACCAACAATAAAAGGTAGGGGGGTGATGAACAAAATAGAGGGTTTTAAATTGTACTTATCAGTAGCAGAAAAAGATAGGATGAAAAGGTTTAATATGATTTCATCAAGAAAAAACACCCCAGAGCTTTTCGAAAAATATCTTTCTTTTGCCATTGCTTTAGAGGTTGAAAATGAATGGGCAAAGCAGTTTGAAGATGTTCTTGATTCAAGCATGAAAGGAGTAGAGGAATACAGAACAAGTTGGTATAATGGCTCATCTATAACTCGTTTTTCTGCTGGCACACTTACAGGAGCAGTTTTGTCAGGGTTTTCAAGTTCAATACCATCATCTGCACCAGGTAGTTCTTCTGGTTCTTCTGGAGGAGGATTCTCCGGAGGTGGAGGTGGAGGAGGTGGTGGTGGTGGCTGGTGAGTATTAAGATCAAAAATTTTATTGATTTATATAAGACTTTATATGAAAAAGGAGGGGATTTATGGGATTAACATTAATAGAAAAGATCCTGACAAACCATTCAGAACAGGATATCGTAAAACCTGGAGATATTATTGAGATTGAGATCGATGTACGTGTTGCCAGGGATTTTGGTGGTGCAAATGTAGTAAAAAACCTTATAAATAACGGGTTGGAAGTTGATGATGTTTCTAAAACCTTTTTTACATTTGACTGTAATCCAACCGGATCTGATCAGAAATATGCGGCAAATCAGCAATATTGTCGTTTGTTTGCACGCGAAAAAGGGATAAAAATATATGACATAAATGCAGGAATCGGAACACACATTGTTATAGATAAAGGTATAGCAATACCCGGATGTACTGTAATTTCCACAGATTCACATGCCAACATTTTAGGTGCAATTGGAGCATTTGGACAGGGAATGGGAGACCGAGATATGGCTGCTGCCTGGGCAAACGGGAAAATCTGGTTCAAAGTACCAAAATCCATAAAACTCACACTTAAAGGTAAGCGTCCCAAAAACATTTATGCAAAAGATATTGTTCTAAATCTACTGAATGAGTTCGGAGCCAATAAGCTTCTGGGCTATTCAATTGAATTTTATGGCGAAGAGGTGGAAAAGCTCACTCTTGACGAAAGAATTACAATTTCTTCAATGGCTACTGAAATGGGAGCCATAATTCTTTTGATTCCACCTAGTGATGAAATTATTGCTTACAGCCAAAAAGGTTGTGGCAAAAAAATAGAAAAAATCACTGCTGATCTTGATGCTACTTATGAAAAAGAAATTGAGCTTGACATAAGCACTTTCAAACCAATGGTCTCACGTCCAGGACATCCAGACGATACGATCAACATAAATGACGTGAAGAAAACAAAGATCGATTCCGCTTTTATTGGATGCTGCACAAATGGGCGTTATGAAGACCTTTTAGCCGCAGCTAATGTTCTAAAAGGCAGAAAAGTAGCTCCTGGCGTTGTCCTTAAAATAGTTCCTTCCACAGATGAGATTTGGCAGAAGTGCCTGGACCAAGGAATTATCAAGATATTTAAGGATGCTGGAGCCTTGGTTGGTAATGCCGGTTGTGCTGGTTGTGCTGCAGGACAGATTGGTCAGAATGGTCCAGGGGAAGTTACTATAAGTACTGGTAACAGGAACTTTGCAGGAAAGCAAGGTAAGGGAGAGGTCTATCTTTGTTCTCCAGTAGAAGCTGCAGCTTCTGCTGTGTCAGGTTATATCACAACTCCGGATGATATTCCGAAAAACCCTTCTAAATTTGTACCAACTGGAAAGTTTGAGAAACTGGAAGAGATAAAGGGAGAAGTTTTGAGCGATAAACCAGTTGTAGTAGAGGGGAGGGTCTGGATCATCGAAAAGGACGATATCGACACTGACATGATCTTTCATAACCGCTATATTACAATCACCGACATAAACGAGATGGGACAATATAGCTTCGATAACCTGGAAGGTTGGAAAGATTTCGCTAAAAAAGCTAAACCAGGAGATATCATTATTACAGCAAAGAATTTTGGTGCTGGAAGTTCACGTCAACAAGCAGTGGATTGTTTCAAATCTCTTGGTGTGCAGGCGATTCTGGCTAAATCTTTTGGAGCCATTTACGAACGAAATGCTATAAATGCTGCCTTCCCGATCATGACTTATGAGGATATTTCAGAGCTTGATTTGAAACAGAGAGACAGGATTAAAGTTGATTTTGAGAAAGGAATAGCCTTCAACCTTGAAAACAGTAAAAGTGTAACTATCAATAAATTTCACAGGGTTCAGATGGAGATTTATAAGAAGGGTGGTCTTCTTAAATAAATAGGAGATGATAAAGGCTGGGAAACATTGATTATTATTAAATATTTACAAATAAGAAAGTATAATTTATAATATTCTTATGAAAGATAAGAAAAGACATACTCCTGATTGGGTGCCTAAAAATGCAGGAGATGCGTTTGCTGTTAGCATAAGAAAGGGTATTGAATTAGATAAAACACCCAAAATAAAAAAAGCTCCGGCTCATAAAAAAAGGGCACAGTTAAGTGTTAATGAGTATATTGAAGGAGTTTTAAAAGCTGATAAAACAATCCTTGCAAGAACAATTACTTTAATCGAGAGTAATTCCTCTGAACATTATGAAAAGGCAAGAGAGGTTTTAAAAGGATTATTACCTTATACTGGAAAATCCCTTCGGATTGGAATAACTGGAGTCCCAGGTGCTGGGAAAAGCACTCTTATTGAAACTTTAGGCTGTTATCTTATTAAACAGGGTCACAAAGTTGCAGTCCTTGCGGTTGATCCAACGAGTTCTATAACAAAGGGAAGTATTCTTGGAGATAAAACAAGAATGGAGAAACTTTCTCGTGAGCAAGACTCTTTTATCAGGCCTTCTCCTTCAGGAGGAACTCTTGGTGGTGTAACAAGAAAGAGTAGAGAGACCATCCTTATTTGTGAAGCTGCGAGGTTTGATGTGATACTCATAGAAACTATGGGTGTGGGCCAGAGTGAGATTACAGTTCGATCAATGGTTGACTTCTTTTTACTTGTTATGATTTCAGGGGCTGGAGACGAACTTCAAGGAATAAAAAAGGGAGTTATTGAGATTGCTGATGCTATTGTTGTGAATAAAGCTGATTCAAGAAATAAAGATCTGGCAAATGCTGCAAAAACAGAGTATTCTCTTGCATTAAAGTACCTTACACATGCAACAAAAGGATGGGCAACTAATGCTTATACATGCTCAGCTTTAACAGGCGAAGGAATTCAAGAAATATGGAATGTTATAAGAAACTTTGAAAAAGTAACAAAAAAATCTGGATTTTTTTATGAAAGAAGGAAAAAGCAGACACTTGAGTGGATGTTTTCAATGATAGAAAATTATTTAAACGAAAATTTCTATGAGAATCTTGAAGTTCAAAAACAACTCCCAATTATTAAGAATCAAGTATTAGATGAAATATTACTTCCAACAACAGCTGCAGAAAATTTGTTAAAAATATTTTATCTGTCTAAAAAGGAGAAAAATCTATAAATCGTAAATTTTATTTTTTGTTATAATTTTATTTTTATAATTTACATTACTCAATTTTATATTGCCAGTTATTATGCAATTTGAAATTTTGGATTTATTATCTATCATTGAATTTTCCCAGACAATTGATCTCTTTACAATTGAGTCCTTAGAAATAGTAACATTATTGGATAAAGAATTTTGTGTTAAATCATTTATATACTCTTTGTACTTAAAATTTGATTCAAAATAGAGCCTTGGGTTTCCAAGATCAAGCCATAAACCAGAATATTCCAAAATTTTTATTTTAAAGTTATGTTTTTTTAAAGTATCAAGAAAACTAAAATCATTGATTTTTTCTATTACATTTTTCCTTAATACAGCAACCCCCGTATACATAAAAAGGCCTTTTTTATTATCTTTATTTGTGCCAACAAAATTATCCTTATTTACCTCAACTGAAGAATAACCAGGGGTGTGTTTTTTTACTAATAAAACACCATCTGAATTTGAGGTTTTTTTAAGCATATCTTTTAAAGGAATTTCAAGAAAAATATCCCCATTTATTATAAGACTTAAATCTTTCATATATTGAACTGATTTTTTTATAATTTTGCTTCCAGAAAGCTCCCTCTCATGTATGAAATCAATCTCTGAACCTGATTTTACATTTTCTCTTATTTTTTCTGGCATATAGTGTAGATTTATTAGCCCCTTTTTTAAACCAATATCTTTTAATTGTTTTAATATTATTCTAATTAATGGTTTCCCATTAACAGGAAATATTGGCTTTGGTTTAATTAAAGATAAGGGTCTTGCTCTTTCTCCGTATCCTCCTGCTAAAATAAAAAATATCATGAATCAAACTGCATGGAGCCTTTATGTTTTGATTTTAAAAATAGAGAATAATAACTTTGTGTAATATAATGATTTTTATTGTATCCTAATTGATTGGCTGTGATATCAATTTCAGATTCTTTTCCTTCAATCTCTATGAAATTACCAACAGGAGTCTGATCAACCATTATTTTTACATTCCCCTTTAAATAGGTCTCTCTATATTTTTCATAAATAAAAAAGGGTTGGAATCCAAGTAGATTTAAAATTTTTCTGGTTTTATCAAAATCAGAGACCTCAGTTTCAATTTCTTCTCTTTTCTTATAATTTAGGGGTCCGTTGCTATTTAAAACAGGGCCTTTAAAAGTTAATGTATTTGCATAATCTGTTTTTCTTAGTCTTAATAAGAAGTTGTTTTTCTTTAATTGATCATCTTTTCTATCAAAGGTTATATTATATTCAAAAGTTTTTCTTTCGAATATTTTAAACCCTTGATTTGATATTTTTTTTTTTATTTCAGGGATGTTATCAATTCTGATCTTTATCTCTATCTCAAGGTTTTTTTTAGTAATCACGGTGTTTTATAAAATCAAGGAGTTTAAATAAAGACTCACGATATATAGAATCTGGGAAACCATTTAAAAAATTTGCACACTCAATGTAGTACTTATCTATTTCTTTAAAATATAGATCCTTAATTTTGAATTTCTCAAAAAGTTCTAATAAAGATTTTTGATTTTTATCTGAGAAATTTTTTATTAATTTAGTCTTGGTTTTTTTTAGAAGTAGAATGTAAGGAAGGGTTATTTTCCCTTCTTTCAGATCTTTAAAATGGTCTTTACCTGAGTTTTTAGAGAATATATCAAGCATATCATCACAAATTTGAAATATAATACCAAAGTTATGTCCAAATTTGCTAAATTGTTCTGATAAATATGGTTGTTCGTTTTTTAAAGCAAATACGATTTCAGAGATTCCTGCAAATAAGGCAGCTGTTTTATTCGTTATTATTTTAAAGTATGTTGCTGGATCTATGTTGAAGTTAAAATTATTTTCAACTTCCATTATTTGCCCTTCGATCATTGATTTAGAAACCTTTAAAATGATTTCCATTATAAAATCTTGTTTGATATTTTTCATCAAATTTAAAGAATTAATAAAAAAGTAATCGCCGCCTAAAACTGATATATAACTTCCAAAGTCAGCATTCAATGATTTTTTGCCACGCCTCAACCTGGAGTTATCAATAATATCATCATGTATTAGACTGGAAAGATGAAGCATCTCAATGGAACTTGCAATAAGAGGTAAATCATCTGTAACACAATTATTCAGTTTTGCAAGGAGAAATAGAAGTGTTGATCTTACTTGCTTACCTTTGTTAGCTGTTGCAGAACTAATTACTTTTTTTATAAGATTTATATCACTCTTAGTGTTTTCTTTAAAAAAAATATCTGTTTCAATTAAAAGATTTTCAACTGGTTTTTGTATCTCTTTTAAGTTCATTTTTTGTAATTTTATCATCAATATATGTATTTTGCAATTAAACCTTTATAAGGAATCTATTATTAAATTTTTTTAAATGGGGTGAATTTTATTTTTTTATTGAAATTTTGAAAAAAATGAATATATATTAATTAGAGAGTATAAAGGAAAATATGGGGCAAAAAAGAGATAATCAAAGATATGTGCTTAAATCTGAACTTAATGGAAAATTTCAGAATGATGAAATTTTTATTGTTAAAGATGTTAGTTTTAATGGAATTAGCCTTATATCTACCTTTTCACCGGATATTGGAGATAAATATAAATTATATATAAATAGTAAAAATAAAACCTATGAGATTGATATAGAGATCACAAGAAATAAAGTGATTGGTTTTAATTCAAAAGGGGTAAATCTTTTGCCAATGGGTGCTTTACACTCGATTGCAGGAAGATTTCTTGATTTAAAGGGATCTAAGAAAGATTTCCTATTATCTCTTCAATTTGAAAGTGTTTATGATAGTTTAACATTGGCTCAAACCATAAAGAAAAAATCATAAATGAAAAGAAGCAAAACCGTGGTTATAGGTTGTAGGGGCCGGGTTTATCCCTGCCCGAAGTAAAAAGGTAAAAGGTAAGAGGAAAAATAAATAGTTCTAAGTTTTGGGTTGAAAAAAGATAAAAAATAGGTTTATTGATTATAAACAACAATTATATTAAAATTTATTATAAAAAAAGGGACGGTCCTTTGAAGTATTGATTCTTTCTGGATGTGCAAGTGCCAGTGGAAGTGAATAGTAGCGACTGGGTTTACCTCTGCTCGAAGACAAGTAAAAAGACAAAAACAAAAAGAGAGAAGTTATTAATTTTATTGCGTATGAATGAATTGAATGGTGCCTGTCCTGATATCCGACGTTCTTATAAATACTATGTAAATCTTTCCTGATTGATCTATAACCATATTAGGAGAAAATGGACCATAAACATTTTCAGTTCCTGGAATAAACTCAGGATATGACCAGGTTTGTCCCTCATCAGTAGATCGCAGAAGGAAAAGTGAACTGTTAGAAGACAAGAGCATAGTAATATAATTACCATTCACACACATAGCTGTCTGA
>JAUWNT010000049.1 GCA_030612495.1 Candidatus Aminicenantota bacterium | reverse complement strand
CGATCTGGCAAAAAAAAATAAGGTTACAGCTGTTGTTGATTGTGGTTTAGCTCCTGGTTTGTGTAATATGATCTTAGGTTATCAAAATAAAAGAATGCAAAGCATTACTTCCTATGAGTGCCTTGTGGGAGGTCTTCCTGTTGAAAGAGAATGGCCATATGAATATAAGGCTGTTTTTTCTCCCATAGATGTAATAGAAGAGTACACAAGACCTTCACGTTATATTGAAAATGGAGTTGAAGTAGTTAAACCAGCACTTTCTGATCCTGATCATGTTTATTTTAAAGGTATAGGAACACTTGAATCATTCAATACAGATGGATTGAGAACACTTCTTAAAACTATGAATATTGCTAATATGAAAGAAAAAACACTTCGTTATCCGGGTCATATTCATCTAATGAAAGTATTGAGAGAAACCGGATTTTTTGATAAAGATCCCATTTCATTTAAAGGAATTGAATTGAGCCCAGTTGAATTTACATCTAAAATACTTTTCCCAAAATGGAAAATGAAGGAAAATGAGGCTGATTTTACAGTTATGCGAGTAATTATTGAGGGAATTGAAAATAAAAAAAAGAAGAAGATTGTTTATGACCTTTATGATCAATTTGATTGGGAGACAAGAACAAGCTCTATGGCAAGAACAACAGGATATACATGTACTTCAGTTGCACGCCTTGTTTTAGAGGGAAAGTTCAAACGCCTAGGAATCTGCGCTCCTGAATATATCGGAGAAAATGATAAGATATTTTATGAAGCATTTGACTATCTTGAAAAGAAAGGAATAAAATTCAAAATTTCAGAAACATAAAATCTATATCTTTTTTTATTCGGAGACTGATATATAAACAACCTTACTCTGTACATTTGCATTTGGGAAACGAACCTGAATAGTGTGAAATCCAGGTTTAAGCTGCCATCTAGCAACATAAGGATAAGAAATAGTTTTAAATTGAATACCATCTACCAGCCATACAACTTCGGGTATCAAAGGTGAGACCTTTGCTTTAAGAGCAAGAGTCTGAAAACGAAGAGGAGTTTCAGGATCCAATAATAAATGGCTTCCATTAACAGGTTCCTGAATATATACAAATGCATTGGGAATATGGTTTGTATCAGTCGGAGGTTTTGTATACCCATTTCTGGCAGCCCATGCTGAATACTCAGGGGGAAATAGAGTAAAAGTTTTGTATTCTATATCTCCAGCAAGAGTAAACTGTGTGGCAAGTTGCCCTGTACTTCTATCAATAGCATACTTTCTGTGTACTTTGCAAGAAGATACTGGTTCAGTACCTGGTTTAAAATATTCCAAAGTAACATCACTACATAAATCAGTAGCATGCTGACCTGAAATAGAGCACATTTTTACAGCAATATATCCTTTTGGAGGTAAAAATGGTGTTTCATGAACTCCCTGACTCTCCTCCTCAGGATGGAGATGAAGCATAATTCTTTTAACAACTGCAGCAGATGATTGTCCACCCAGCTTTTTCATTCTATCATTATTAGGATGACCTATCCAAACACCAACAATATAACGATTACTCCATGCAACTGCCCACCCATCTCTATAACCATTTGATGTACCGGTTTTTATTGCAACTGGGAATGGATATTCCAGCACACCCATCCTCCCAAATGAAGGTAAGCGTGCCATAGGATCTGCAAGAAAGAGTGTAATTTGGCGAGCTATATCTTCAGGCAGTATATACTGTGTTGCTTCCATTTTTACATTTTCAGAATCTTCATGTTCAAACCATTCCAATTTAAATGCATGCCCGTCATTAGCCATCATACCGTAAGCAGTAATAAGATTTTCAAGTGTTATATAAAGCCCCCCAATAGCCATACCCAGCCCATAATAAGAGGCATCTTTTGTGGAGTTTACAAGAGCAATATGATGAAAAAAATCATAACATCTTGCAAGACCCACCTTTTTAAGCACCTGTACTGCTGGTATGTTCCTGCTGTTTGCAAGGGCTTTTCTATAGATCATGGGCCCTAAAAAGGATTCATCATAATTACACACAGAATAATCACCTGTTTTATGAGTAATATATAAAGGGAGATCTGCAATAACACTTGCAGGAGTGTAATGTTGGTCTTTCATTCCCAATGCATAAATAAATGGCTTAAGAATGCTGCCTGAAGAACGAGGAACTTTTGCATAATTTATTGCACCAGAATATTCCTCATCAAGATAGTATTCAGAACCAATATATCCCCTGACCTTTCCTGTTGATTTTTCAATTACTATGATTGCAATATTACCAGCACCTCTGGGTCTATAAAGGTTCATAGCATCAATAGCTACATCAGCTAAAAAGTCTTGGATTCCAAGGTCAAGACAGGTGCGTATTGGTTTAGAAAAAGTTTTCTTTCCTCTTTTTTTTATAGCATGTTCAAGATTTAGTATTGCATGATAGCTGTGAAAAGGGCGGTTCTCTTTAACAGGCATATCCATTTTTTTTAATTGTGAAATACTCATCTGAAATTCTTCTTTGCTTAATTTTCCTTGATTTTTAAGTTTCAAAAGAATTAATTTGGCTCTTTTTGAAGCAATCAGAAATCCATCTGATCTGAACAGGTTCATCTTGCCAGGTGCTTTTGATAAGGATGCAAGAAGAGCTGCTTCTGCCCATCCCAGATCTTTTAAAGGTTTTCTGAAATAACGTCTTGCAGAATATGCAACACCATGGATTTGATTCCCCTGTGGCACTAAACGAAGATATTGACGCATAACTGCATTATGTCCGTATTTGCGCACCAGAAGCAAAGCAGTAACTATCTCACAGGCTTTTCGCCAGTATGTTCGAGGACCAGGATTTTGCATTCTTGCTAATTGCATGGGAATCGTTGAAGCTCCCTGGCGTGCTTTGCCTGTAACATTATTTATAATTGCCCTGAAAAGAGAAAACCAGTCTACACCTGAATGCTTTAGAAATCTCTTATCCTCAATCGAAATGAAACATTCAGAAATACGCTCTGGTAATTTCCCTGTTATTTCCCAGAATCCCAGAGTAGATTTATCTGTCCTGCCTTCACATAAATAGTTACCATATGTATCTTCAAAAAAGGGTGTTTGTTGAAAAGACTTTAAATATATTCTGTTTCTAACTGTTAAAAAAATCGCAATTACCATTAATATTATAATTATCATTGATATTAAGCATAATCTGAAGAAAGTTTTCCATTTCAGTAACACTTCTTTTAAGGATATCTTTTTTTCTTTCTCTTTCATATAATTTTATTCGTTATCCAGCCTCTTTCTTACAATAATTTTTAAACCATCAGAATTTCCACACACATTGAGTTTATACATCATCTCTGCTTTTGCTGCAGGGTGAGTGAAACTACCTTCAATGCTTCCTTTTAATCTGAAATAGAAATCATACGTACCTTTTGGCAATGAATCAAAGTAAAAAGTAACTGAGTCATCTGCATATATAGAATAATCAGGTTTTCTTGTAAAAATTCCATCAGGCTTTGCCTCTTTCGGAGAAGTAGCCAGATTGGGATTCATTGGTTCAAACCCTGCTGCAAACGGGGCTTTTATTGCTACATAATACCTATGTTTAGAATTAATCACACGTATGTGATCTTCAACAATAGTTCCAATATCAATGGTTATATTTTTCCCAGGAACTGCCTTGTTCCTGATAGGAGGTTTATCCATGCTTTTATATACAAGAAGCTCACGTTCAACAACAAAACCCTTATTTCTTGCTCGAATTCGATCACCTGTACCAGCAGGTATATAATCAACATAAAACCAGGCCAGGAGGGGATTTTTAGAATCCGGAACCCCTTTTGTCAAACGAATCTTACCTGGTATGTTGTATTTATTGGATATTCTGGTTACAACTTTTCCCATTGTATCGATTTCTTTGATTTTATTTCCAAAGGAGATCTTAACTTCATACTTCTCTTTGGAAGAAAGATTATTCTTTAAAACTTCTCCAAGAGCCAAAATTGCAGAAGCATTAGCATTTGTACTCCCCCATCCATCTCCAACACCTCTGCTTACCAGTTCATGCATAAGTAGTTTAATACGTTTATTAGATGGTTGTGCATGATAGAGAGATCGCGCTACATTAGCCAGGGTTTTTTACCTCACTTGATAGTATAAGGCCTCCCCAGCTCCTTGAGCGGTATTGAAGTCCATGATAAACCTCTTTACCGTTTCTAAGCTTAAATACCAGGCTTTTAAACAGGTCTTTGCTTAAGCGTTCAATTGCCTTTTTATTTGTTTTATCTTTATCAAGAAAAGTATATAAAATCTTAGCTTCACTATATAGATCCATGTTGATTGCTCGGGTCATTAAATCATACCCATAAGACTGGTCAAAATAACCTGCATTTGATAAAGCATTCAAAGCCTCAGCTCGCTCTATAAATGAATATCCATCAATAAAATTACTATAATCAGAACGTAGCGAATCTTTTAATGCTGATACAGCTCTATTTAAAAGAGCATCTTTGAATTTATAACCCTGATTTCGAGCCATAACAAGGAAATCAACCACATAAGCAGTAAGACTTACATACCCTCTGGATCCTGGCCAGCAGCTGTAAAGACCATTGGATTGAATAGTAGTTTCCAAAAAGCTTAAAGTTTCTTTCATATAAGGAGTTATTTCTTTAGATCTGGAACCTCTGCCAATATGAGATAATACGTCTTTTAAAGCCAATTCAGGTAATAGTTTACTTATACGTTGCTCAGTACAACCATGCTCATATCTTGCAAGAAAATTGAGTCCTGCAAGCATTTTTATCAATTCAGGTTTACATGTAAGAAGCATTGTTTGTTTTATACTTCCAGGGCGAATTTTCTCTTTTGGAAAAGGAAAACTAATTGTTTGACCCGATTTTAGATTTATGAATTTTTCAACACGCATCATATCTTTATCTTTTCGAACAGGTAAATGCACTTCAAATGCATCCATAGCACCATCATTATCGCGTTTTACTGCTAAACGTATGCATACTTTTTTATCTTTAATATCTTTTATATCCAGAGGTACGCTTAAAGGGAAGTATATCTTCTCAGGTTTGTCCTTTACCCAGTTGATAGCAACCTTTGTATTACCCCTTACTTTAAGACCTTCAACCTGCAATTCTGCTCTACCTGAACCAGGATCTCCTTCTACTACCCTACCTATACCTCCAGCAACAAAGCTATCTCCTGGGCGTACAAAACGAGGTAATGCAGATTGTATGATAAGAGGTAGTCTTATTGAAAGCATTGATTTAGCTGCGCCAAACCTGCCATGTCCATCAGTAGCCACAGCTCTTATGGCAAAATCAGTTAGATTTTCAGTAAGTTTGATCTTAATTTGAGCTTTCCCATTAATAACTCTTACATTCGGGTTAAAATATGGAACAGATTTAAATAGCTTACGAACTGTTACATGCTTGAATAAAGAACTTAATCTCTTTTCCATAATACCACCTTCAACACCTCCCCCTCCAGTTAACTCTTCATATATAAGATCACCAACAACTTCATTACGTGTATCTCTTATACGAAGCATTGTATTTACAATTTCAATAAATGATGCTAATGGATCCAATGCTTTTTCCTTACCAAGTGCAAGCACAGCTCTATCCACCAGCCATAAAGTAACCTCTCCATTTAATGGTTTATTATCCGGGTCAGTTAGAAGAACTGTCATTACACAAGTTTGTCCGGGAAGGTATTTTTTCTTATGTTTTAAAACAACCATGAGCTGATTTGCCTTAGGTCTTACATTTACCCATGTTGTATTAGCCATAGAAATGGGTTTTCCCCTATCTTTTTTAGCTCTATCATTTATTTTATTTTTTATAGAAAGTCTTCCTCGCATTAATAGAATATGAACAGGAACACGTGGGTTCATATTTGCTGTTATTGGAAGAACAAAAACACCCTGTCCTGAACTGATCCTTACCCAATGATAGGTATTTGAAACAGGTCCCTCAACAATAACAAGCGCATGTGCATTCTGAAATGGACTTTTTAACAAAATGGATGCTTTATCTCCAGGATCATATATTTTCTTATCCAGAGAGGTCTCAAATACATTAGATTTTGGCTTTTTCCATGCCATTGGGGTTTCTCCAGCCAGATATAGATCAGCAGAAACCTTTTGAACACGTCCCATATGATCTGTTGCAGATATTTCAACCACATAAACCCCTGACTCACGAACAGGTAGTTTTATGGTTTTTTCTCCTGATTCTGACACATAATCTTTTTCAAATATTAATTCATCTACCACATCAGTTACATATTTAGCCTTACCTGTAGTAAAATCACTTTTCCTGAGATGTGAGTGCCATTGTCTCTGGAGTAAACGTAAATGAAATTTCCTCCCAGCATGTATTTTACCGTTATGGTCCAAAATAATAATTTTAGGCTTTATAATTGTGCCTGATTTCATAAATCTAGCCATTTTTAGTCCAAGTACAAACGGAGGTAATGCTAAAACTGATTTTGTTGTTGTTACTGATTGTTCATCAGCACCTCTGACTGTTACTTCTACCACATAACGCTTTGGTTGGCTGTCTTTCTCAGTTGTTGGATCGATCTCAATGAAAGCAGAGCCATTATCATCAGTTATGTCTTCTTTTGTTTGACTTCCCAATGATCGATAGTATTGTGTACCTCCGAAACGCTCATCTGAAGAGAATAAATAACCAGGATGTTTTTTGAAATGAAATCTGTAATGAAACTTGGTAACATGCCAGCTAACCTCCTGACCCACGACTCTACCTCCAGCATAATACGAAGCTGTCATATAAAGCTTAAAAGGAGCATCTTGAGGAACTCTGTCCGGGCCAGAGAGTCTAACTTCAAAACGCGGTATCCTGTAACTTTCCTTCTTAAAGCTAACAGTAGCCATTGTGATGTAGTCTTTATCATCACAAATACTTGCATGATAATTACCTGTAGGAAGGTCCTTTTCATCAAATTTGATATAAAAACTTCCATATGAATTCAATTTAACCGGATAGGTCCAGCGTTTGCCACCTGGTCCATTTATCTTTACACTGCGTAAACGTTTTTGTGAATCAAGTATGATTTTCCCCTGTTTCCTGAATCTTACATATCCCTTAATATGAACGGGTTCATCCGGACGATAAACAGGCCGTTCAGTTAAAATATGAGCTTTACGAACAGATTTTGATTTTATATTACGGGAATTCTGATTCAACCAGCTGAGCCATGTGTTATAAGAATTATACCAGTGATTATTTAAAAAGTGAGGGGGTGGATTTTCAGGGTCAAGAACTAATTTGTCCTCTCCTTTACTTACCACAATACGACGAATCTGATGATTAATACGCTTGTGATGAATATATCTATATTTACCTGAATTATCAGTTGTTACAGAAATCACTTTTTCCCATTTGCCCTTTTTATAACCATCAACTTGAATTTTTGCACCTTTTATAGGTTCACCTGATTTTAAAGATGTAACAACAAATGTAATAGCTGATTCTTCCTCTACAGTGCTCAAGCACAGGTTTGTTACCTGAATACGTGTGTAATACCTTGTTGTGCTATTTCCAATAGTTCTATACCCAACCAGATAAGTGCCGGGTTTGTTTTTACCTGATATCTTTGCCAGAAGTTTTTTCAAATCAAGGCCGAATTTTACCTTTCCTGAACCTGTTTTAAAGGGAAGTGGAACAATTCTTGATACAAGAGGACTTCCCAGAAGTTTTATCTGTTGTTTCATATGTGTAGCATATTTCGGTTCCTCTCCAGGTCCTCTTGGTCTGATGCTTTCGTCAATTGCAATAGGAACTGATGAAAAAGGCCAGAAATTACGATTTAAAGGATCAATTTTATAAATTCTCAAATCTACCTGCTCCATGTTTCTTCCTTCCATTGGAAGAAATTGAGGCCCATAACGTTCTAAAATTGCACGGCTTTCCAGCCATTTTATATAAGGCGAAGCTTTGCGATAAAAGAAATAAAACGAGATTTCTCCGAATGGAGAAATAAGTCTGCCAGAACTGTTTTTGAATTTTACATGCTGGAGCATCAGCTTGTAAATCTTTTCTCTTTGTATATCAAAATAAAGCCTGACTTTTTTCCCGGATACATCAAAATGGAAATTTTTAACAGAGGGTTCGAAATGAATCATTCGTTTTATCTGATTAAGGCTTATCGCTCCTGGCGTATCACTGAACTCTATAAAAATAGGCCTTTTACCAGTGCTGCAATCCATAGCCTGTTCAATTGAATATACACTACCTTTCAATGAAACAGGATATATCGTACTACCAGTGCCTATTGCCTTAATTCTGAATAGAGGCTTTGTTGAGAATCTATAATTTGCCAGAGAACCTTGGATAGAATCATTTGTTGATAGCCTGAGATGCAATGTTGTAATAGAACCATAGGGAATTGGTTTGTGTAATGTAACTTGATACTGAACAGCTTTTTTTATTGTAGATCTTTCAATCTCTTTTACAACGAAATCTTTGCTTGTTAACCAGAATCCAACACCCTTTTCCATACCTGGAATAGGTCTGATTTCAAAACACAACATCATAGAGAGTTTTTTTACTCCAATGCGATTTGCAAATCTTAAAGTTATTTCTTTTACTGGTTCAAGATTCTCTGTTCCATTTGAAGGAGAGATCCGTGTTGGCGGAGCCATTAGAGTAACTAATTTGAACTTATGTCCTTTGACTTTAATTGTGAACTGTTCCAATGCAGGCCATGCAATGGTTGGGGAAAACTGCAAGGTTTTACCATCCAACCATTTATACTCACCCGGGTGTTCTGGATATATCTTTAAAAACTTATCAGGCTTGTCAAGAGGACCTCCATTTGAAGGACCTTCTAAAGAAGGAAAGAAAACTGTTACCGGATCATATCCCCTGAGTATTATTTCAGGTACTACTGTGATTTTACTTTTCCCAATAATATGAGAAACACCCTTTTTTTGTGCTAGATTTGCTAATGTGGAAAAAGATAATATTAAAACAAAAACTATTATCTTTTTATAATTTTTTATTATCATTGGTTTTCCTCCTTCTTATATTTTCTTATTACATCTTCTGGCACTCCCTTGCGTGTTCCCTGAGCACCAAGAATAATGGGATAGTATTGAACAGGTGTTCCATGAGCTTTAACAACCAGAATATATTTACCTGGCTTTAGTTTGCCAAACATTAAAGCCCCTTTTGATATGAGCCTGGATTTTTCATCATATAAATATGCTTGTAAGTTGTCTGTCTCAGTTTTAAGACCTACACCTACATTTATATGTTCCTTAACAGAGAAACGATAAACCTGTATTTCGCCGGGTCGAATCAGATGTAAATCATTATTAATATCAATAGGTGTTATTTTGTTTAATTTTAATATACCTTTTCCTGATAAACCATTAATTGGGCGTGTAAAGAGTTTATAATTACCAGGCTGAAGATATTGATTCAACTCACATCTTTTATTTTCATAACAAACACTCATTTGCAATAATTTATCTTCAGATAATAATGCTAATACAACTGGAGCAGATGTCTTAACACTAATAAAACCTGGTTTTTTTAAAGAGAATGGCCAGACTTGAGCAACGCCTGTCATATCCCCCCTATTGTTATGAAATTCTTCTATATGAGCTTCCTCAAATTTTCCTATAAATGCTTTTGCATAATCATCGAGGGAAGCTTGCCATATTTTTACCAATCCTGCATTATAATTTACTTCAATATGACCCTGTTTTACATTATATCTAAAAGTATCAAAATAATTCTGTAAGGGAATGCCATTGTGAATCAGACCATCGCTTCCCCAAAAACTGCTCTTTACAATATCTCCTGCAATGAAAAGTTGCATATTTTGCGGGATTTCATTAATCTTAAATCTGAGTTTACCAGGTTTCTTAAAAAGTTTTTCAAAACCATTTTTTAAGTCAAACTTATCTGATTCAGTATAAGGTTTTTCCATTTTTTCCACTTTAAATAAACCAGGATGATCACTCGTATTTAGAACGAATAGATTCTTTCCATTTACCTTGATCTGGCATTCTCTATTTTGATTCAAACTGGATACAATATCAAAAGGTTTATTTAAAGACCATGAAAATGCAACTAATCCTTTAGTTAAAACCATATTTAAAATCTGTTTTTTATCTTCCACAAGTAATAAAAAGGAACGACCAGCAGGAATATTTGCTTCCAAATTCGATACATTCTTAAAATTTCTTGTCTCGTGTATGGGATAAGAGTTTATATAGATTGAAATACGATCCCTGGCTATTTCCTTTATATTTTCAGATGTCACAATAGGAGTTTTATGTGTTTTCCATATGTATCCACGATATTTACCATATCCAGGAATTCCAACAAGAGTTTGTGCTTCTTTAGCAAGCATTCCTGGCCATTGCACATGATTTTCAGGAAGATTATTTTCAGAGAAAACCATAGCTCCGACTATGCCTTTAATAGATTTAAGCTTTAATAACATTGGTACTTTTTGTGTTTGTTTGATCGAAAAAGAGATGGGAATTTTTCCAAGCATAACTTTAACAGGCTGCTCAGGTTTAACATCAAATGGCTGAATTGTAATAGGTTTCCCATCTTCAGAAACAAGCCAGCCATTCATGTTTTTCGTTCCTTTTGGCAACCTATCAAGAATCAAACAGGGTCTTTCTAATTCAGGAGAATAATAGGTTCTCTTGCTACTTGTATTAAAGCAATAACTTAATCTATTATCATTTTGAAAACGAATAGCATTTGGGGTTGCTAACTTAATTTGATTTTTATCAAATGTAATATCCTTAAGTTTCATAGATTCCCCCTCTATTAAAACTTTGTTTCTCTCTTTAACAATATTCTCCTCATCCCAAACATATAGAACATAATTTTTTTTGGATGGGAGCGGAATATAAATACGTCCTTTTCCTTCAGCAATCAACACATCTCCTTTCATTATAGCAAGTTTAATATTTTCACTGCTTTTAGTATTAAAATTTATAAGAGATTCATTTTCACATGTTGAAAATGGGATTTGTAATACCTCTTTTCCGAGTTTTTCATTTAATGTAAATGGAATATTAACTTTTTTCAACTCTTTATAATCACGCTGATCCATTTTTACTTCAAATGGCTTTGAACTGGTCCCAACAGATACTAATTTTAATTTATAAAGGCCTGATTTTAGCCTGCATGAAAATTTAAAATTCCAATCATTGGGCTTATCATCATTTGATGTTATAAGAGTATTTGAATCTTTATCCCATAAATATGCTTTTACATCAGTTTGCCCGAAACTACTAATATCTACAAATACATCTTTTGATACACTTACATTCAATGTGGCAGGTAAATGATAAATCTTTTGTTTTAATCCTGGAATAAGATATTTAGTTTGAAGAGTAATTGTATATGGAACCTTATTGTTCTTTTCAGAACTAATAACTCTAATTTCATATATACCTGAAGATAATTTACCCGACCATTTGCCAGATTTTGTTTCTTCAACATTTTTGTCATGCTTTAAATAAATCGATGCTTTCATATTATTTGTGACATTTAAAGAAAATTCTGCCAGAGCTGGAATTTTAACCTGATATATATCTTTTGCACGACCTGTTTGTTCAAGCCATATATTGTCGATAGATTTGTTCAACTCCAGTATGTGAGGCCCCTTTCCGGATATAATCCTTTTTTTAGGCTTTTTATAAATGAATGTTAAACGTTGGCTATCAATTTCAATAGGTAATGAATAATAAGTATAAGTTCCTTTATCAAAATATCTTTCAATAGCACGGTATTTACCTGGAACATAAAGAGGCCAACCTTCATTATCTTCAATACGATGCATAATATGTTTACCCAGGCTATAGGTTTCCACATGATATATACCTGCATTTTTTATTGTAAAGTTGTAACATATTGCTGCATCTGCTTTAACAAATGAGCTGTTAGCTCCTTTAATAAGAAGTTCTTCAGGTTTTCCAAGTTCAGTTCGCTTCAATCGAATACATGCACGCCCTCTGGATTCTCCTTGAGTTTGAGCACTTACAAGATAATCACCTGGCTTTAAATATTGCTGAACAAGAGCATTACGACCAATACCATTCATTTTTGCATTAAAGAGAGAAGTCCTTGTACGAGTACGGACTTTAATTCTAAAAGCCAGACGACCTAAGGTTTCTATTCTGTATAAGCCAGGCTCTTTAACTCTTAATAAAAAGCTTTTTTTCTCCATACGATCAAAATTTTCAAATATAGGCTTATCAGATACAATAACTTGATATACCTCATCAATTTTTTTTATAACAGGTTTTGGAGTTATGTACATATCTACTGACCTGGTTTTGAAAGTATATAAACAAATCTTTGTACCCATATTTTTAAGTTCTAAATTATTAATACCTTTGTTTATAATGTTTCCTTTTGAAAAATTTTCTCCATTAAGTGTTAATTTATAATGAGCTCCATAAACATCCAAATAAGATCTTTTGTCACATTTTATTTTTATTTGTACTGATTGGCCAGCATTCAACATTACAGGCAAACTAGTATCCAGATTCATGGGCAATTTTCTGACAATTATCCCTGTTTCAACATATGGACGTTTATTTAACCATAAAGTGTAATATCGTCCTTTGTAAGGTATAAAAGGCAATTTAACACATGGCCAGATAAGGGTTTGCCTTGTTAATAATGACTCCCCTTTGAAATGTTCATTTATACCCTGTTTTGAAAATATAGATCTGGATAGAGTTGTTAGAAAACCCTCTTTTTTGTATAAGGCAAAATGGAGAATACCTTTTGATTTAGGCCGTACAAACAAAACATAATAGCCTTTAAGTAATTCAAAATCTGTTTTAGCCTCCTGGAAAGGAGGATCTTTGTATCCTTTTGGTTTAGATAGCATAAATGGCTTAATCTGATATCTACCTGATCCTCCTGCGTCAGGATCCTCATCAATTCTATAAGTACCCTTTTTTTCTATATATATATAAACAAAAAAAGTATTCAATATGTTTACTTTTCGTACTATTGGATGTTCTGGTCCTACATTGACAACAAGAGCCTTAACAGGTGTTTTCGACTTTGGTCTGCTTATTATGCCTGTAATATCAATAGAATCTTTTCCCTCTGCAGATTGAATAGTTGATATCCAGAACTTATTATAATTTTCTGGAAGTCTATAATAACTCCGCTGTTCAAAGTAATCGAGTTCAATATGATCCCCTGGGTTACCTTTAATAATAACAAACTGTTTTTTACTCCGTGTTGAACCCTTTATAATACACCAGGGATCTCTTGATTTTTTACTAATATATGCACTCTTTCCATACTGGCTAAACCTGCCGGAAGTCTTTTTCAAACTCTTTAAGAAAAGAGTTGTTGGTTTTTTATCTTTTCTAATAATTTGAAAAAAATTTGTTTTTTTATCAACTATAAAAGCATCCCTTCCAAATGGGGAAATGGATGTAAGATGCTGCCCATTTCTACCAATATCAGGAATTCCCATACGTATATAAAGAGGATTCTTATTGTTTTCATTTGCCCATTTAAGAGGTTCACCTCCATAACATGTGAAAAGATATAAACCAGGGTTTAGATCATGATGAAACTCCACATACGTCATTGGTCGGCCTGCATATGGTTCATATTGAGTAATAAAAGGAGAAGCATCTTGCAACCATGTCCCATCTTTCCATAATCTGGCATCCTTTATGTTTCTACCCAGAATCTCGAGCCTTAAAACTTGCCTTTTTCTTATATCAATCCAGAAGGATCTCTGTTCAAGATCTTTCAATCTATATTGATATAATTCCAGGTTATGGATAAATGGCAAATCAACAATGTTTGAAAACTGTTGTTTTTCCTTAAAAGGGAATATTTTTATATATACTTTCCCAATGCCCTTTTTATGAGAATAAATACGAATCTTGTAAACACCCGAATCTAATATAAGATCAAGTCTTCCATCCCTTTTTCCAGCACTACCATCTGATGCAAAAGGTCCAGCCATTTTATCAACTATTTCTATTCTTGTACCCTGTTTACTTTTCACCTGAATACTATATCTGCCAGGTTTTTTTATCTTTATAAAACAATCATTATATTCTTTTGCTTTAAATATGCTCTGGCTTAATAACTTATCAGAGCCTTTTGTAATCTCTTTTTGTGCCATGATAGGGATTGCCATAAATAAAAGACTTAATAAAACTGCTTTACATATATTATTTCTCATAAACCTTCTCCTTATTATTATTTTTCAATTATGTTTTTAATATTATATAATATAGAAATAATTTTCAATAATGATTATATTTATTCTTTTATCA
>JAUWNT010000190.1 GCA_030612495.1 Candidatus Aminicenantota bacterium | reverse complement strand
GCAAGAAAATCAATCGCTTTACCCTTGCCTTCATCACCCCATTGAAGCCCTAATACAAGTAAATTCACATTTTCTCCGTTGAGATATATCACAAAAAATTAGTTTAATTCTCCAACAATCTTTTCAACTTCTTCAAGAATCTCACAGGATTCAACTAATTCTTTCATCTTTGTATGATCAGGGTATAAAGGTCTATCAACATCAAGGAAATCAACATATTTACGAATTACTTCCTTAGCTTTAGTTACACCTTTACCAAAATTATAATCACGTAAATCTAAGGCCTGTGCAGCAGCCATAAATTCTATACCCAAAACCCCATAAGCATTATCCATTATCTGAAAATTCTTTATTGCTGTATTCATACCCATTGAGACAAAATCTTCCTGATCAGCTGCAGCAGGAATCGAATGTATTGATGCAGGGGTTGAAAGTATTCTTTGTTCAACTATCTGCATACCTGCAGTATATTGGCTCAACATTAAACCAGAGAACATACCAGCCCCTTTTGTTAAAAAAGGCGGTAATCCAACACTTAATGCAGGATTATTAAGCCTGTTCATTCTTCTTTCAGACATCACACATATCATTGTTATTGCTGCTCCCATCATATCCATTGGTAAAGATACTGGAGTTCCCTGAAAATTTGCCCCTGTAAGCTGAAGATTCTTATCAGGAAAGAATACTGGATTATCGCCAACACCATTTAATTCTATTTCAACTTGAGAACGCGCATAAACTAAGGCATCATGAGCAGTTCCTATAACTTGAGGGGTTGAACGCATTGAGTAAGCATCTTGAACCTTTTGTTTTATTTTCCCTTCAATTAAATCTCCTCCTTCAACCAATTTTATGATTGATCTGGCAGTTCTCATTGCTCCCTTAAAACCACGAACTTCATGTAACAGAGGACTATAGGGTTTCATATTTGCTTTTAATGCCTCAAGAGACATTGATGCTGCAATTTCAGCCTGCTTTAACCAGTTATTTGCATCATAAAGGAATATTGCACTCATTGCAGTCAAAAGGTTAGATCCATTTATAGCTGCAAGTCCATCTCTTGCTTTTAGACCGGGTATTGGGATTCCTGCTCTATCCATTGCCTCTTTTCCTTCTAACAACTCTCCTTTATAATAAGCTTTTCCTTCTCCCATTAATAATAAAGCTATCTGTGACATAGGCGCAAGGTCACCTGAAGCACCAACTGAACCTTTTTGACAAACATAAGGTGTAACACCTTTGTTAAGCATATCCACAAAAGTGAGAGTAATCTCTTTCCTGCAACCAGAATTGCCATGAGCATGAACATTGATTCTTCCTGCCATTGCACCTCTTACATATTCAATAGGAGCAGGATCACCTATTCCTGCAGCGTGATTATATATTAAATATTTTTGAAAATCTTCCACCTGATCATCATTGAGAACAACCTCAGAAAATTCTCCAATTCCTGTATTTACTCCATACATTATCTCTTTTGCTTCTATCTTTTTTTCCAGCATTGCTCTACACACATTAATTCTCTCAATTGCATCAGGATGCAGTTCAACTTTTTCATTATATCTTGCTATGCTTGCAAGTTTTTCAATTGTTAACCCTGAACCGTCTAAAATTATTGCCATAATATTCCTCCTAAAAATAATATGATACTTGATTAGTTAATATCATAAAAAAATATACCGAAAAAGTCAAGATAAATCTAAGATTTGCAAATTAACCAACAAGACTTAGGGAGAATATCGACAAAAAGATAAAATATGGTATAATACCCTTTAAAAAGTGCTAAGCCACAATCCAGGGGAAAAAATCTTTATGCAGGGAAAAGCACTTTCATATTAAAGGAATAGCTATGAAAAAGATAAAGAATATAGCAATTATTGCCCATGTTGATCATGGTAAAACAACTCTGATCGATGCTGCATTAAAACAGACCGGAGCTTTTAGAGAGAATCAGAAAATTGAAGAGAGAGTCATGGACTCTAACGATCTTGAAAGAGAGAGAGGTATAACTATTTTTTCAAAAAATGCCGCCCTATTTTATAAAGATTACAAAATAAATATTGTTGATACACCGGGACATGCGGATTTCGGAGGAGAAGTACAGAGAATAATGAAAATGGTTGATTCGGTATTACTTCTTGTTGATGCTTTTGAAGGCCCGATGCCCCAAACAAGATATGTTCTTAAAAAATCGTTGGAGCAGGAATTAAAACCCATAGTAGTAATAAATAAAATCGATCGTCCCAACGCAAGGCCCGATGAGGTTTTAAACCAGATTTTTGACCTCTTTGTTGAGTTAAATGCCAATGAAGATCAGCTTGATTTCCCTGTGATCTACTCTTCTGCAAAGGAGGGTTTTGCCAGATATGAATCTGAAGATAACAATACCGATTTGAAGCCGCTTTTTGAAACAATAATAAATCATGTGGATGAACCTGAAGGTGATAAAAATGAACCAGTACAGTTCCTGACATCAGCAATTAGTTATGATAATTATCTTGGAAAAATGGGGACCGGGAGAATACACAATGGTACATTAAAACAGGGTGAAGAGGTTCTTCTGATTAAAAGGAATAAAGAGCATAAGATTTGTAAAATTACCAAGCTTTTCACCTATCAGGGATTAAAAAAAATAAGTGTTGCCGAAGCTTATGCCGGTGATATAGTCTCGGTTTGCGGAATCGAATCCATTGATGTAGGGGAAACAATCTCAGACAAAGATCACCCTAATCCCTTAAAATCAATTGATATTGATGAGCCCACCTTAGCGATGAACTTCATTGTAAACGATTCACCATTTGCCGGAAAAGAAGGTAAACATGTCACTTCAGGACATATATGGGACAGGCTTCAAAAAGAGCTTTTAACAAATGTGAGTTTAAGAGTGTCTGAGACAGAAACAAAAAACTCATTTTTAGTTAAAGGGAGAGGAGCACTTCAGCTTTCCATTTTAATAGAGAATATGAGACGGGAGGGTTATGAATTTCAGGTATCAAAACCGGAAGCTATATTTAAAAACATAAATGAAGAAAAATGCGAACCCATAGAACATGCAATAGTTGATGTTGCAGATGAGTACATGGGAGTTGTAATCGAGATGTTCGGGCATAGAAAGGGAGAATTGACAAACATAACATCTGGAGTTAGCGGAGATACCAGAGTTGAATTCCATATACCTTCAAGGGGATTAATAGGATTTAACAACGAATTTTTAACTGCTACACACGGAACTGGAAAATTAAACCATAGTTTTTCCTCATATGAACCTTATAAAGGAGATTTTAACAAAAAAACCAAAGGTGTTTTGATTGCACTTGAATACGGAGTGTCGGTTCCTTACGGACTATTTAACCTTCAACCCAGAGGGACTCTCTTTATCGATTCTGGGATACCAGTTTATTCAGGGATGATTATAGGGGAACATAATAAGGAAAATGACCTTGTTGTTAATGTATGCAAAACCAAAAAACTGACAAATATGAGAGCTTCGGGTTCGGATGATGCAGTGAGATTAATAACTCCGAGGAAATTCACATTGGAACAGGCACTTGAATATATTGAAGATGATGAACTTCTGGAAATAACTCC
>JAUWNT010000091.1 GCA_030612495.1 Candidatus Aminicenantota bacterium | reverse complement strand
AAGAAAAGATCTTTTTTTATTGATATTTTATCTATTTAATTTTATAATCATTAAATCTCTAATTTAAAATATTAGAAAAAAATAGGAGGATAAATGAAAAAAATATTATCAGTTTTAATTTTACTATTTTTTGTAACATTCAGCCTTATTTCTCAGGAAAAAAATGATTCTACTCCAAAAGAAGAAGACGGATGTACAAGTATTACTGTTGGAAAGCTTGCATCAATAGATGGGTCTGTTATGACCTCACATACCTGTGATTCAAGAGAGGATAGAACCTGGATAGATATTGTTAAAGCTAAAAAACACAAATCAGGAGAAATGAGAAAAGTCTATTTAGATACACATATTACAAAAAGTCCTTATGATCTATCCGCTCAAAAATTTAAGGGTGAAATTTTCGAAGTACCAATTACATACAAATATCTGAATTCAACGCTACCATGTATTAATGAACATCAGGTTGCAATTGGAGAATCCACTTTTGGCGGAAAAAAAGTAATGAGAAGTGATAATGGAATAATTGATTATTATGAATTAAACAGGATTATGCTTGAAAGAGCAAAAACAGCAAGACAGGCTATAAAGATTGCAGATGAGATAACAAAGAAATATGGATATATAGATGGAGGTGAATGTTTTACAATAGCAGATACAAAAGAGGTATGGCATCTTGAAATACTTGGACCTGGTAAAGGTAAAAAAGGAGCAGTCTGGGTTGCACAGAGAGTTCCGGATGACCATATAAGTGTAAATGGAAATACTTCAAGAATCAGAGGAATAGACCTTTCTAAACCAGATTTTTTTATGGCTTCAGATAATCTTGTCTCAAGAGCTGAAGAACTTGGATTGTGGGATCCAAAGTCAGGTAAACCTTTTGAGTTTTGTTATATATATGCCAGCCGCAAAAGCATGGCAGGTAGAAGAAGAGAGTGGCGAGTTTTTAGCTTATTAGCACCGTCCTTAGACCTTGATCCAAATGGAGAGAATTTTCCATTCTCCATAAAACCTGAAAAAAAGGTTAGCCCAAGAGATGTTATGAGGATATTTAGAGATACTTATGAAGATACACCTTTTGATATGACAAAATATATGCTTGTACCTGAACTTGATAAAAAGGGTAAAAGAACTGGTAAGTTTATAAAAAGTCCTTATGCAAATCCTTTTATGCATTATGATATGATGCCTCTTTTTAAGATTAATGGCGGTTGGAATGAATATGGAGAACGATGTATTGCCAGATACTACAGCACTTATGTAACTGTTACACAATCAAGAGATTGGCTTCCAAATGATATTGGCGGACTCGTATGGTTTGCCTATGATAATCCAGCAATGACTACATACGTACCGATTTATATTGGGATTGATAAAGTTATTGAATCATATAAGGTGAATGGAAGGCCTGGCTTTAATAGAAAATGCGCATGGTGGGCATTTAACAGAGTAGCTGATCTTTCTGCTCAAAAATGGGGATACATGAGACATGATGTAAAAAAAGTATGGGAAAAATTTGAAGATGAACAATTTAAGAACCAGAAAAAAATAGAAGACAAAGCTTTAAAACTCTATAAACAAAATCCAAAAAAAGCAAGAAAATTTTTAACAAAATATACAAATGATTGGATGAGTAAAATAGTTACTGCATATTGGAAACTTGGTGATGATCTCTGGAGCAAATATACAGGGAAATTTTAAAATGGATAAATTATCTTCAGAAGAATTAGTAAATTTAATCAAATCGGTTTTCCCTCACTTTCCTAATGATAAAAATCTGGGTATTCTTGTTGATATTCCCGGAACATATGGATCAGATAATAAAAAGTGGTCTAAAAGGAGAGAAATTGCACAGGAATGGTTTTCTATACTGGAACATAATGCTGATAAATTAAAATTAGAAACTATCCAATTAATAGCATATGAAGATGTAGGTTCAAATAATGCTGACTTACCTTTATATGCAACAATAATAAAGGATAAATTACCATTGCTTTCTGAATTCTTAAATGAAGCAGGAGAAAAGATAAAATTTGAAGATGTTTTTAATAATTTTCAACTATTTTTAGCTCCAACAGAATATTCAGCTACTGCACCCTTAAAAAATGCAGCTAAAAAATTTGGGTTTCGTGCTGCTACAATGCCTGGTTTTTCTCCTGAAATGATTCCTGCATTAAGAATTGATTATAATGAAGTAAGCAGGAGAGTTTCTATTTTAAAAGAAAAACTTGACCCTGCAACTTGTGCTGAAGTCTTTTTCATTGTAGACAATCAAATAAATTACAAAATGTTTTTTGATCTCAGATACAGAAAAGCTCATTTAAGTCCAGGTAGATTTCCTGATAAAAGTGTTGCAGGTAACTTGCCAAGCGGTGAAACTTATATAGTACCATATGAAGGAGAACTTGAAGAAAAAAGTAAAACACAGGGAACACTTCCTGTTCAAATTAAAGATGATATTGTGTTATTTACAATAGATGAAAACAAAGCTATTAAAGTAGAAGGTGAGGGTGAAACAGTTGAAATTGAAAGAGACCATCTAAAAAGAGAGCCAGCTTATGGTAATATGGCAGAACTTGGGTTTGGAGTGCTTGGAGATTTTGGATTAAAGCCTATACATGAAATCCTGCTTGATGAAAAACTGGGATTTCATATTGCATTTGGAAGAAGTGACCATTTTGGAGGTGATGTTGGCCCTGATGATTTTTCTTCTCCCAAAGAAGTTATTCACCTTGATCGTGTTTATATTCCGGATATTCAACCCAGAGTTTTGGTTAAATCTCTTATATTAAGGTATGAAAATAATAAAACTGAAGAGATTATAAAAAACAGCAAGTACTTAATTTTTTAATATTTAATACAAATATTTTGTTCCTATGTCTGTTTTTTCTTTTTTAATGACTCTTCAATGAGCTTTTCCTGAATGGATTTTGGAAGAGCTGAGTATTTATAATATTCCATTGAAAAACTGGAACGACCGCTGCTTAGAGTTCTAAGAACCGATGCATAACCGAACATCTCCATTAATGGAACAAAACCATCGAGTTTTTGTGATCCTTTTCTGTATCGTCTCATATTATTGATTTTTCCACGCCTTCTGTTAATATCTCCAATTATATCACCCATGAATTCATCCGGAGTATTTATTTCAATTTTCATGACTGGCTCAAGAAGTTCAGGTTTTGATTTTTTTATAATTTCTTGTAAAGCTAATTTAGTACATAAGCGGAAAGCCATTTCACTTGAGTCAACAGGATGAAAGCTTCCATCAATTAATATGAATTTCACATCTAACATTGGAAATCCAATGATAAGTCCTTTTTCAAGTGTTTGTTTGAATCCCTTTTCTATAGCAGGAATATATTCTCTTGGAATATTGCCACCTTTAATTTTGTTAACAAATTCTATGCCCTTTCCAGAATTAGGTTCAATTCTAAAATCGATATGTGCATATTGACCATGGCCACCAGTTTGTTTTTTGTATTTGTATTCATGACGAACTTCTTGCGTAATTGTCTCACGAAATGCAACAGATGGCTCCCCTACTTTAACATTAAGTCTATGCTCTGTTTTTAAACGATCCGCAATAACATCAAGATGTAATTCACCCATTCCAGAAATAACAGTCTCCTCAGTTTCATTATCAAAATGGACTTTAAATGAAGGGTCCTCCAATGCCATTTTATTCAAAGCAATACCTAATTTATCTCTCTCTTTTATGATTTCTGGCTCAATTTTCATATCAACCACAGTTTCAGGATAATGAATATTCTCTAATAGAATCTGATTTTTTTCGTCACAAAGAGTATCACCGGTTGTAGTGGTTTTCATTCCAATTAAAGCTCCTATATCTCCAGCTTTTATAGATAACACATCTTCTCTTTCTTTAGCACGGATTTTTAATATACGTGATACTCTTTCTTTTTTTCGCCTGGTTGAATTATAAACATAACTACCTGAATTTAACTCCCCGGAGTAAACACGAACAAAGGTTTGCTGACCAACATATGGATCATTTATGATTTTGAAAGCAATAGCAGAAAATGGTCTTTTATAAGATGGCTTTCTTGAAATTGTCTGTTTGGGATCGTCTACATCATAGCCAAGCACAACCCCTCTTTCTAAAGGAGATGGTAGATAATCAACAATAGCATCAAGTAGTAATCGAACTCCTTTGTTTTTAAATGCGCTGCCACAAAACACTGGAGTAATTAAAAGGTGTAAAATAGCATAACGAGCAGCTTTTTTAATATCTTCTACTGATATTTCTTTCTCATCAAGATATTTTTCAAGAAGAGTATCATCAAAATCTGAAAGTTTTTCAATCAAGAGGTCATGTTTTTTTTTGGATATCTCAAGATATTCTTCAGGAATATCAATTGCTTTAACTTCAATATTACTGTATGTAAAAGCTTTCATATTAACAATGTCAATAATCCCTTCAAAACCTGATTCTTTACCAATCGGTATCTGAAATACAACGGAATTTGCTCCAAGCATATCATTCATCATCTCTGTGGTTTGAAAAAAATCTGCGCCCTGCATATCCATTTTATTAACAAAAGCTATCCTGGGCACTTTATAACGATCTGCTTGATGCCATACAGTTTCGCTCTGAGGCTGAACTCCATCTGCAGCACTTAAAATCATAACCATTCCATCCAAAATTCTTAAAGAACGCTCTACCTCCAGAGTAAAATCAATATGACCCGGAGTGTCTATAATGTTTATCTTATGATCCTTCCAGTCTGCAGTAATTGCAGCTGAAGAAATTGTAATTCCTCTTTCCTGTTCCTGTTTCATAAAATCCATTACTGCTTCTCCATTATGAACTTCTCCCATTTTATGAGTTTTTCCGGAAAAAAAGAGGATTCTCTCTGTTGTTGTGGTTTTGCCAGCATCAATATGAGCAACAATCCCAATGTTTCGAATTTTTTTAATAGTTTTTTGCTCCATTTATAATCTCCTGATATATTTTTAGATGCCAGAGTATATCACATCATTCTATTTAGAGCTATATATTTGACTCTACAAATGAAAAATTATTTCATTTTTTTTGAGAGATTGCTTATCACCTTATCTAATTCTTCCTTTAAAATTTTAGATAAACAAATTGGAATATTATCAACCTTTTTTATTATCAACCTTTTTTTCCTGTCAAATTCATGGGCTAAAATGAGCTTCCCTGATTTAAAATCAGTGATTTCAAATTTCATTGAAAGGTGAGCAAACCAGTTTTCCCCAATATCATACTCTTCAATAATATTAGTTCTAACTTTCATAATTAAATCAGGTTCCCCCTCTAAAAATTCTATAATTACTTTATTGAAGATCTTTTTATTTGATAAATATAGAACAATAGCATCTTTTATTACCCTATCAGGTTTTTTTATCCAGAATTTATAAGAGTAGTAGTTTAACTGAAATGGAGATTTTCTGTAAATTAACCTGTAATCATTATATATCTCTTCCATATCGATTTTATCAACTAATAAAATTTTATCTATACTTTTAAGATCAAAGCTCTGGCTTTTTTGCATACTTATATCTTCTAAATTAATTTGATAATATTTCTTCATTGGAGAAGACATACATCCTATGAAAAATATTAAAATTATAGAAGAAATTATAAATTTATAAAACTCTTTCATTTTCTTCTCCTGATTTCTTTCTTTTTTCTCATAATAATTGTTGGATCCTCTCTTAACTCTCTTGAGAATTTTGTTAAATTTTCCACAAATTCTCTCAAATTCATCAGGGTTTTACTTAATTCGCTCTCAAGAGTTTCAAATGATATTTGAACTTTCCTAACACTTGAATTTGCAGTATCCATGAACAAGTCAATCTTCTTTAAAATTTTCCCTAATTCTTTATCTGAGAACCTTTTTGAAATATCATGGCTGGCTTTTTCTATATTTTGAGCTATTTTGTTTATTCGAATCTCTGAAACTGTATCATGTAAATATTTAGAAGTGTTATTTAGATTTTCTGAGGTCTTTTCTATATTTTTTATCGCTTTTCTCATATTTTTTTCATTTTCTTCGATATTTTCTGAAATGAATTTTGATGATTTTTCTATATTAATAAGAAAAGAAGATATCTTATCCTTGTTCTCAACACTTATCAGCTCATTAATGCCTTTTACAGCTGAATTTATATTAGACACTATTTCTTCTGCTTGCATGCCTAGCCCTTTCCCCGTTAATATCACACCTTTATGTTCCAGGTTTTCAGATTCATTTTTTCCTCCATATAGCTCTATGTATTTTAAACCTGTAATACCTATAAAAGATAATTTAGCAATCATGTCTTTCTTTACATGGAATCCTCTTTTTATTTTTACTCCAACCTGAATTGAGTTCAAGTCTTCAGGATTAACACTAATATCAAAAACTCTACCGATTTTAACTCCCAGATACTTAATCTCAGAGCCTTCATCCAAACCATTTACAGATGTATTCTTGAAATTTATAAAGTATTTATCACCCTGTTCCTGCAATTTCGGTAAAAGAAATATAATCAGAATAATAATCAACAATACTGATGATAGAAATAGGAAAATACCCAATCTTATTTTTTGTTCTTTTGTAACCATTATTTTATTCCTTTAAAAAAAATTTATTTATAAAAGAGTCATTTAACGTAAAAAGCTTATCATATTTACCTGAAAAATGTACAGCCCCATCCTTTAAAACAATTACTTTATCAGATATTTTTTCTATAGAACGTAATTCATGTGTAACAACAACAAGAGTAATGCCAAAAATATTTTTCAAATTCAACATTAATTCATCCAATCCATGTGCAGTTATAGGATCAAGTCCTGTTGTTGGCTCATCGCAAAAGATGATATCAGGATCTAAAATCATAGATCTTGCAAGCGCAGCCCTTTTCCTCATTCCTCCAGAAAGCTGTGATGGAAATTTGTTATAACTTTTCAAAAGACCAACCTGAGAAAGTGTGGAAAAAACCATCTCCTTTTCTATCTCTTTTTGCAATTCCGGGTAATGCATTTTTATAGGAATAGAAACATTATCATAAAGATTTAAAGAATTTAATAAAGCATTATTTTGAAATAAAACTCCTATCCTTCTATATAGATTATTAACAGAGCTTTCAGATAAATAATCCATCTTTTTTTTATAAAAATAAATATCTCCTGAGATAGGAGGGATTAACCCAATTATTGTTTTAAGGATCGTAGATTTTCCACATCCACTTTTGCCTAATATAACAGTAATTTCTCCTTTATTAATTATAAAATTCAACTCTTTAAGCACAACACTTCCTTCATATCCTGCACAAAGGTCTTCTGTTCTTATAATTTCTTCCATTTTAATATAATAGTAAGGCAAATAAACAATCAAGTACAATAATCAATGAAATTGAAAGTACAACTGAATCTGTTGTTGCATTACCTATCTCTACTGCTCCTTTTTCCACTGAAAAACCCTTATATCCAGCAGTAATAACTACAGTCCATCCAAAAACCATTGTTTTTCCAAGGCCAATAAAGAAATCTTTCAAGTCAACTGTAACTAACATTTCTCTAAAAAAAGCACTTGGCTGTATTCCTGAAAATAATTTGGCAATAATCACACCACCCAAAATTCCAATAACATCAGCAATAGCTATAAGTAATGGTACAGCAAGAGTAATTGCTATTAACCTGGGAACCATTAAAAATTGTTCAGGAACTAAACCCATTGTTTTTATAGCATCTACTTCTTCTAAAACTTTCATAGAAGATATTTCTGCGGTTATTGATGCACCGATTTTCCCTGCTAATATAATTCCAGTCATAAGAGGAATTAATTCTCTAATCATCCCAAAACCAACGATATCCGCAATATAAATGTCAGCACCAAAATTATTTAACTGGTCAAGAGTTGTAATAGATATTGTGACACCCACTAAAAAGGAGATTAAGCAGAGAATCGGGCTTGACTTAAATCCAATATCGTACATTTGATTTGAAATTTCACCCGGGTATACTCCCTTTCTATTAAATATATATAGTATAGTATAATAAATTTCATCTGAAAGGAGTAATATATATTTTTTGAAATTGCTTCTAAGTTTTAAAAATCTATTTGCTATATGTTCAAATCTTTTTCTCGGAGTAATTATTTGTAAATCATGTTCAATGTCTTCATTTGTATGGAACATTCCAAGGATTTTATTAAATTCAGAGGTTATATTCTTAAAAGAAATATTTTCATAATTGGTCTTTAAATGATTTAAAAAAGCAATAGCTGAAGAGTCAAATCTTTCAACATTTTCAAAATCAATTTCTATGTTAACATCTTTTTTTAATTCTTTTATTTTGTTGAGTAAAAAAGGGACATTCTCAATTGTAAATTTTTCAGGTAAAAGTATATCTTTTTTTTCTTCAGTCATAACTTTCTATTATATAACAATTTATTTGATTTATAAAAGAAAATTATTACTAATCCAGGTATAAGCATTAGTATATCCCTTAAAATCAAAAGTATAAGACTATCACCCAAACTTTTCTTTTCAGTTGAAAAGCATCCACAACTAAGATTAAAACCTCTGATTTCATTAATAACAAAAGCAACAATAAAAGCAAGAAGAAGTGATGATAATATAATTGAAGATGTTTTTGTAAATACCCCCAGAACCAAAAATAGGCCTGTCACCATCTCTATCCATGGTAAAATCAAAGCAACAAAATATATTAAAATATCAGGTAAAAGTTTATAATCATAAACGATCTGTGCAAAAGCATTGGGATTACTTATTTTATCAATACTTGCATATATAAATATTCCTCCAAGAATAAAGCG
>JAUWNT010000207.1 GCA_030612495.1 Candidatus Aminicenantota bacterium | reverse complement strand
TGTTATTGATTTCTGGGCAACATGGTGTGGCCCTTGCATAACAGTTATTCCAACCTTAATAGAAGAATATAAAAACTTAAAAAATAAAGGGCTGGTCATCATTGGCTTTACTAAACTTTATGGAATGTATAGAGACAATGTCGAAAATAAAGGAAAGGTAAATAGAGAAGAAGAGATCGCTTTGACAAAAAAATTCATTGAAAGAAATAAAATCGATTACCCTATTGCAATATCAAATGAAGGAAGAGATTTGGAAAAATATAGAATAACAGGAATTCCCACAATGATATTTATTAATAAAAAAGGAAATATTGATTCGATTAAGGTAGGATCAGGCAACCTGAAAATTATAAAGGACAAAATAAAAAAACTTTTAGAAGAAAAATAGTGGAAAAAATAGGATCAAATGAATTTGAAAATAGGCTAAAATCATCTGAATATGTTATCATTGATTTTAGTTCTCCTGGGTGTGCGCCATGTAAAAAGGTTCCACCAGTATTGGAAAAAGTAACAGAAGAACTAAAAGAGTTTGAAATTTCTACTTTTGAAATAAATATAGCGGACAGCCCTGAAATTGCCCTGGAATACTTCATTCTTGGAGTACCTACAATTATTATATTTAAAAATGGAAAAGAGATAAAAAGACTTAATTCTATTCCAAAAAAGGAAAAAATCATAAAAGCAATATTAGAAAGCAAAAAATAGACAAAACCTGATATTGACATTGCCTCCTTTTTCAAATAAAATTCACACAAGGCTATAAAATGAAAATAAAAAAAAACTTGATATTAATACTTACCTCTATTTTGTTAACAAGTTTCTGTTCAATAAAAAAAATAGCCTTGAATCAGGTTGCAAATGCTCTTACGAGTTCCGGGAACAGCTCTGTTTTTTCAGGAGATAATGATCCTGAATTTGTCGGAGATGCTTTACCATTTGCAATTAAAATGTATGAATCATTAATGGTCACAATTCCTAAACACAGGGGCCTTCAACTTTACACAGGATCTCTTTATATAATGTATGCAAATGCATTTTTACAAACACCTGCGAATATGATGCCTGAAGAAGAATACACGAAACAAGAGCATTTACTACAACGTGCAAAAAATTTATACCTCAGGGGGCGTGATATTATACTAAATTCTATTAATAGTAAATACACTGGATTTTTAAAATTATTATATGATAAAAAATATAAGGAAGCTTTAGCACCAATAAAAAAAGAGGATGCAGAGCTTCTTTACTGGGGTGCAGTTGGATGGCTTGGAGCATTCGCAATTGAGCCTCTTGATATGAAACTCGGATTAACTGTACCTGGTGCAAAGGAAATGATAAAAAAAGTACTCGAACTTGATGAGAATTATGACAATGGAGCTATACATGATTTCTATATTCTGTACTATGGTTCTATGCCTGACTATATGGGAGGGGATTTTAAAAAGGCAAGATACCATTTTAAAAAAGCAATTGAAGCCTCAAAAGGGGAAAAAACATCCCCATACCTTTCTCTTGCAACAACTGTATGCGTAAAAGAACAAAACAGAAAAGAATTCAGGAGACTTTTAAATAAAGCCATAAAAATTGATCCGAATATAGATAAGAATAATAGGCTTATAAATATTCTTAACCAGAGAAAAGCAAGATGGCTGCTGGAGCATGAAGATGATTTCTTTCTTGAGCAGGAAAATGAAAATAGAGATCAAAATGAACCCAATAGAGAGGAACAATGAGAAAAAACTCAATAAGATTATATATATTATGTTTTGCATTATTTATCTTTTTTATAGGCAATTTAAGAGCCATGACCATAAAGATTGGAACTGTTGCACCACTGCGGTCACCATGGATAAAAGAGTTAAGGAAACTTGGAATAGAGTGGGGAAAAATAACAAAAGGTTTAGTAAGAATTAAGATATATGCAGGTGGTATTGCTGGAAGTGAAAAGGATATGGTAAGAAAAATACGTATGGGCATACTTGGTGGAGCTGTTTTTACAAATATTGGAATTACAGAAATAAATTCTGATTCATATATATTTAACTTTCCTTTTTTCCTGGACTCTGATGATGAGCTTGACTTTATAATGACAAAGGTCACTCCCTTATTTGAGAAGAATATAGAAAAAAAGGGATTTAAAGTCATTGTGTGGTCAAACGCTGGATGGATATACTTTTTTTCAAAGAAACCTATATTTTACCCAAAGGATCTTAAAAAGTGTAAGCTCTCTTTCAGTACAGGTATAACTGCTATGGCAAATGCCTGGAGAAAATCTGGATACAGGATAGTTCCAAACGAATTGAAAGATACTATGATGGCTTTACAGAGTGGTATGGTAGATTCATTCTACCTTCCACCTATCATTGCCGCATCAGGCCAGTATTTTTCCCTTGCAAAAAATATGTATCAATTGAAAATAGGACCTGTTGTAGGTGGGGTTATTATTTCAAACAAAATATGGAAACATATACCTGATGAGTTCAAAAACAAGATGATCAATGTTGCAAAAAAAATGGCATATAATCTTTCTATAAAAACAAAAGAACTTGAAAAAGATGCCATTAGAGAGATGAAAAAACATGGTTTACGCATAAATAATGCACCTGCTGATGCATTGGAAAAATGGAGAGCTGCTGCAAATAAGGGTCTGGATAAATTGGTAGGCAAGGCTTTTTCTGAGGAGATATACAATTTATGTAACCAGTATATAAAAGAGTATAGAAAAAAAACCCCAAATGAAAAACAAAATAAAAGGAATAATTAATCTTTTACACAGAATTGAAGACATTTCCGTATTTATTGCAGTTTTGCTTCTTGCTTTAATTCCATTTCTTGAGGTTATAGCAAGAAAATTCTTTCAAACAAGCATATCATATGGCACGGATTATACTCACCATCTTGTTATATTGGTCACTTTTCTTGGAGCAATGATCACATCAAGAGAGAAAAAGCATTTATCTTTATCTTTAGCCTTAAAAATCAATGAACCTTTAAAATCACGAATTTATACTGCTAATATGCTTTTCTCCTCTATGATGACAACTGCGTTCTTCTGGAGTGCCCTATCGTTTGTTTTTACTGGTTTTGACCCTTCTAAAAAGATTGGTATCTTCCCAATTAGAATGATTGG
>JAUWNT010000070.1 GCA_030612495.1 Candidatus Aminicenantota bacterium | reverse complement strand
CAGAGGTTACCACCACGAAAATTGATGAAGATAAAAATTTTCCAACACGTGCTATTGTTGAATTCGAAGATGTTTTAAGTAAAGGAGAACCATATGTAAGTGAAGAATCCTGGGAAAAATTGCTTAAAGCTGCTCCACAGGTAGAAAAAATTTTTATTGAATTTGGGAAAACCATGGGAACACTTTCGAACGAAATGGGGAAAAAAATAGAAGCAATGAGCACAAAAGATGAAGAGAAAATAAACAAAATGCAGGAAGAGATAAAAAAGAAAATCGATGCTGCACGTCCAACTAAAGAACAAATAGAAGCACTTGTAAAAGAAGCTGGTTTTGAGAACTTAGAAGAAGCTGTTGAAATTGCTAAACGTGCACCTAAGGTTGACTTTTTATATAAATTACTTATGAGCATTGAAACAAGCCTTAAAACTGCAGATTTAGGAGATTTAACTAAGGAAACCTATCTAACATCACAACAGAAAGAGGGTATGAGGAAAATGGCTGAAGTTGCAAAACAAGCTGCAAAAGAAGGTATTGAAAACCTTAAAAAAGAACTCAAAGACAAGCCATATTACACAAGAAAAGATGTTGAAATCTTTTCAAAATATAGAGAGCGTTACAATGATGCCCTTCAAGGAATAGTGCAACTTCAAGGACAGTTAGACTAAAATAGCATCCAATTTTTTATACTTGTTAAAATAATAGAAAAATGATATATATCTCTCTGAGATTTTATAATGGGAAAAAAGATAAAAGATGAAATAAATGATATAAAACAGGAAATTTATAATAAAAAAAAAGAAATCAATGATATCAAAGAACTTATAAAAGAGGATATTGACAGAGATTTTGAAATTAGCCTATGGGAATTATCTGAAAAGGAGCTTGATAATGAGATGGGAAACCGCCTATCTTTTTTGAATGAAGATATTGACCCAAGACCTGATAAACAATCAATAGTTTCACATAGAAAAATACTTGGTAAGCCCATTGTTTTTATAAAAAGATTATTTATGAAATTATCAAATATTTATACAAATACAATCCTGGAAAAACAGAGAAAATTTAATGAACAACTGGTTGCTTTTCATCTTGCATCATTTATTCGTTTCAGAAAAAACGAAGAGAAATTAAAAGATATCGAAAAACAAATAAAAGAAATAGAACAAAACCAGGATATAATGCTTGAAAAAATCGAATCGATTCTTGATAAAAACAAGAACAAACAGTAATGATTTAAAGCAAGAGTTAAATGGAAATAAATATTAATGATAAACAGAGAGAAATAATAAAAAATATAATCAACAATCCTTCCAAAGAACTTACAGAATTTAAAAAAGAGATATATGAAATTGCTGAAAAATCAGGAATTCAAAAGGCTTTTAATGCTATTTTGAGAACTGAAGCTGCTTTAAAGATAAGAAAACCATCTATTGCCATTTATGACCACACTTTTCATATTATAGGTGGGGGTCAGAAATATGGCCTTACTATTGCAAATGCTCTTCAGAAAGATTTTGACATTACTTTGATCTCTAATAGAGAAATTAGTATCCAGAACATTTTAAAATGGTACAATTTAGATCTTTCAAATTGTAAAATAAAAATCATAAAAATCCCATTTTTTGAAAAAAGCTTATCACATATTGATCCTGGAATGATTTCAAAGAGAGTGGAGAACCCATTTCATATAATAAGTAAAGAAACAGGAAATTATGATATTTTTATTAATAACAGCATGAATGAGATGGTTTATCCCCTATCAAACATCTCAATGATAATATGTCATTTTCCTGAAAGAAGACCCACGAGTTATTTTTATGCTGATAAATACTCATATGTAATCTTTAATAGTAAGTACACTGCAGAGTGGATAAAAAAGAAATGGAAATTTCAACCTAACAAGCATATTTACCCTCCTGTTGATATGGAAACATCATTTGATAAAACTGATAAAGAGAATATTATCCTATCAGTTGCACGCTTTGAAATAAGTGGAAGTAAAAAACAGATGGAAATGGTAAGAGCTTTTATAAAATTAAATAAAAGATATCCTGAAATATCAAAAAGTTGGAAACTTATTTTAGCAGGAGGAAGTCAAAAAGATAATCAATACTTACAAAAGATTCAAGACTTTATTAAATCCAAAAAAACAACAAACATTGAAATAAAAATTAATATATCAGTAAATGAATTAAAATCTTTATACAATAAATCAAAATTTTTCTGGCATCTTTGCGGCCTTGATCAAACAGATCCTTCTTTAATTGAACATTTTGGCATGACTATCGTTGAAGCCATGCAGAACAGACTTGTTCCAATAGTATTTGATGGAGGAGGTCAAAGAGAAATTGTTGATCATGGTATTTCCGGTTTCAGAGTTAAATCAATATCAGAATTGATCACATATTCAATTAAGCTTATTACAAATCAAGATATTATCAAAGATATGAGTATAAATTCATATAAAAAGAGCAAACTCTTTACAAGAGAAGCATTTGATATAAAAGTAAAATCCTTTTTTTATAAAATTTTAGAAGATTACATTTCTATATAAGGCAAAAAAAATGAAAGTTCTATTTTCTATTATTGTACTTACAAAAAATTCAATAGGAGTTATTGAAAAACTCGTTAATTCTATATTAGATCAAAAATTTGAGCATGAGTATGAGATCATTTTTATGGATAACAGCTCAAAAGACAGGACTATTGATTATTTCAAAAAGAGTAAGCTAAAAAACAAAAAGATTATAAATGTGCCTGAAGGGGAATTCAGTCATAGTGGAACAAGAATGAAAGCAGTAGAGATTGCAAAAGGTAAATACATTATTTTTTTTACGGATGATATTATTCCCATTGGAGAGAACTTCCTTTCAGAATTGACAAAACCAGTACTTAAGAATCAAGCCCTTGCTTCATATGGAGTATGTCAGGTTGACAGCAAAACTTGCGATCCTGTTGATGCCTATTTACATAATGGGTGGTATAAAGATTTTGATGACATAACAGAACCTATTTCGAAATTTTGCTGGAACAAATTTCCTCCGGAATTAAGAAGAAGGCTGTGTAACTTTGATAATTGTTCTTCCTGTATTGATAGAGAAATGTTACTAAATTTAAAATTTCCTGATGTGCCTTATGGTGAAGATATGTTATTTGCAAAAAAGTTGATACTCAACAACCAGAGTATTGCAATATCCAAGAAAGCAAAATTTTATCATTGGCATAAAGTAAGTTTCAGTTATTTAATGAAAAGGATGTGCATTGATCAATATTTGAGTATAGACGAATTTGAAATATACTACATAAGAAGAAAACTCGGGGCTTTAAAAGCAATATTAATAAGAGTTATTCAAAGAACTTTTATAGCCTTTTTCAAACTAAAAATTCCATTAAGAAAAAAAATATACTGGTCTTTTTACAATGCAAAAACCTTAACTGCAGATTTCCTGGGGAAATATATGGGAATTTTAGATAAAAATTCAGTAAATAAAGGCTTCTCTCCAATCAATAAAAAATTAATTAAAAAAAGAGACAAGATCATCTCTGAAATTTACAAAAAAAGTATAATGAGATATTAAAAAAAGATAGAATATATAAGAATTTTAAAAATAAAAATAGAAATTTTTTCTTGACAAAATGTAAAAAAAAACCTAAATTTAGATATTGTTTACAAAAAAATTATCAAAAAGGCCAAAGGAGGTAAAATGCAAAAAGAACTACTTTCAGGAAATGAAGCAGTAGCCAGGGGTGCATATGAAGCAGGAATAACTTTTGCTTCTGCTTACCCTGGAACACCAAGTACTGAGATCCTTGAAAATATATCAAAGTACAAAGAGGACATACATTGTCAATGGGGCTCAAATGAAAAAACAGCTCTGGAAGAAGCCTTAGGAGCAAGCTTTACTGGTGCAAGATCAATTGTTGCTATGAAACATGTAGGTTTAAATGTAGCTGCAGACCCCCTATTTTCAGCAAGTTATATAGGAACAACAGGCGGCTTTATTATAGTTTCTGCAGATGACCCTGGAATGCATAGTTCTCAAAATGAGCAAGATAACAGAAACTATGCAATTGCAGCAAAAATTCCTGTTCTTGAACCATCGGATTCCCAGGAAGCAAAAGAGTTTGTTATAGAAGGAATAAAAATAAGCGAAGAGTACAACACCCCGGTTATGCTTAGAATGACAACAAGAGTAGATCATTCTAAATCCAGTGTTGAATTAGGAAAAAGAGCAGCTACACCTGAGATTGAATACAAAAAGGATGCAGTCAAGAGAATGCTTTTACCTGCAAGGGCAAGAGTGAAACATGTTGAAGTTGAGAAAAGGCAAAAAAAACTTAAAGAATTCAGTACTAAATTTAAATACAATTATATTATAAAAGGCAATTCAAAGATTGGAGTTGTGGCTTCTGGCATATCATTTCAATATGCAAGAGATGTGTTCAAAGATGCATGGTTTTTGAAAATTTCAATGCCATATCCATTTCCAGAGAAACTATTTCTTGAATTTGCAAAAAATGTAGACAAAATTTACATTATAGAAGAAAATGACCCGATTATTGAAAATTTTGCAAGATTAGCTGCTCCTGAAAAAGAGATCATCGGAAAGGACCTGTTTCCTCTAAATGGTGAAATGATGCCTGATGTTATTTTGTCAACACTTGGAAAAAAAGATTTGACTCCAAAATTCGATATTTCAACCTTACCTATTCGTCCTCCATCTTTGTGTGCAGGATGCCCTCACACAGCAACCTTTTACAACCTGAACCTACAAAAAGTATATGTTACTGGAGATATTGGATGTTACACCCTTGGGGGACTACCTCCATTGAATGCAATGGATACATGTGTTTGTATGGGTGCAAGCATTACAGTAGGATTTGGAATAGAAAAAGCACTTGAAAAAGCTGGTAAAAAGATAAAACAGGCAGCAATAATAGGAGATTCAACTTTCTTCCATTCAGGAATAACAGGTCTAAATGACATAATTTACAATAAGGGAAGATCGACTGTAATAATACTGGATAACTCTATTACTGCTATGACCGGACATCAGGACAACCCAGGAACAGGAAAAACTCTTATGCAAGAGGAAACACAAAAAATTGACATTGCTAAATTAATCAAGAATGGGCTTGAGCTCAAACATACATATGAAGTAGATGGTTATGATGTTAAAGCCATAAAAGAGCTGTTAAAAAGAGAACTTGAGAGGGACGAACCTTCTGTGATTGTTGTTAAGCGTCCTTGTGCCTTACTCTTTAAAAAAGCACAATGGTCACCCATGCAGGTGGATGCTGAAAAATGTATTAAATGTAATCTCTGCCTTAAATTAGGTTGTCCAGCAATAACAACTAAAAATGAAAAAGCTTTTATAGTGGAAGATCTATGTACAGGCTGTACGGTCTGTTCTCAGGTATGTCCTGTAGATGCAATAAAATTTACAGACAAACATGGATTTCATATACATGATACAAGTATTCAAGAATATTTAATCGGAGGTAAAAAATGAAGTCAATTATAATATGTGGAGTCGGAGGCCAGGGTGTTCTAACTGCAAGCAATCTTCTATCAGACGTTTTACTTGAAGCAGGATTTAATGTGAAAAAGAGTGAAGTTCATGGAATGAGTCAAAGAGGTGGTGATGTAATTGCTACAATAAAGTATGATGAAAAAGAGGTATTATCACCTTTACCTTCAATAAACAATACTGATTATATATTATCTTTTGAAAAGCTTGAAGCCTTAAGAAATATAAATTATTTAAGTGAAAATGGGGTAATTATGGTAAATGATTTTGTTTGGGAACCTCTTACAGTTGCATCTGGTTTTGCTAAATATCCTGAAGATATTATTGAGAATCTCAAAAAATATGCAAATGAACTTATAATCATTCCTGCAACAAAAATAGCTCGGGAATTAGGAAATTCTAGAGCTACAAATGTTGTACTTATAGGAGTTCTTGCTTCCAATATGGATATAAACAAAAAAACATGGACAGATATAATTAAGAAAAAAGTACCTCCTAAATTTATTGACCTCAATTTAAAGGCTTTTGAAAAAGGCTATAACTATAATAAATGATAACCTTACATTATATTATACAAGGAAAAGTTCAAGGAGTTTGTTTTAGATATTATGCAAAAAAAAGTGCAAAAGAACTTTCTATCAATGGTACTGTAAAAAATCTTTTTAATGGAGATGTAGAAATCTATGCTCAAGGAGCTGAAGAAAATATAAAAATGTTTGAAGAATTCCTGAATAATGGACCCTCTTTTTCAAGAGTAATGAAGGTTATAAAAGAAAAATTTGAGTATAAAGAAAGATTCTCAGATTTTAAAATAATTTTTTAAATTTATACATGTAACTTATTGACTATATTTAATATATGTGATATAACAAACTTTACGTAAGGCTTTGGGAGAAGAAAATGCCAATATACGAATATAAATGTGAAAAATGCAACAAAGCATTTGAAGTTCTTCAAAAAATAAATTCTGAACCTTTAAAAAAATGCATTTATTGCGGCGGTAATGTAAAAAAATTGATTTCAATATCATCCTTTCAATTAAAAGGGAAAGGATGGTATGAAACTGATTATAAAAATTCAAATTCTAAACCTGACCCGAAAAGCGTTAATTTCAATAATAATAAAATTAAAGATAATAAAAATGTTACACATAAATAGCCTTTCCATCTCTCCCCCCTTAATATAAATACATATCTAAACAACAGGTCCCCCGATAAATGGGGGACCCCCGCCTTTTCAGGTAAAAGTAGCCCATTATTTTGCAGAGGGTTCATAATCTGTTATAATAACAATCTTTTCTTAAAAGGAGTATCTAAATGAAAAAGAAAAAAGTAGCAGTGGTTGCAATTGGAGGAAATTTCCTTTCAGATGGTAAAAGCTCAATAAATGAACAGATGAAAAGAGCATACAAAGCAGCAGACCTTATAAAAATTCTTATGGAAAAAGATTTTAATGTTGTTGTTGTACATGGAAATGGTCCACAGGTAGGTATTGCATATTTGAGACAACTAACCGGACAAAAAGAAGATATACCTCCTTTGAATTTAGCTTTATGTGATGCAATAACCCAGGCAGAAATAGGAACAATGCTGGAACTTGCAATTATCAATACTATAAATAGAAAGATTAGCAGATTAGAGGTTTTAACAATAATAAGCCAGGTGGAAGTAAGTGCAAATGATCCAGCATTCAAAAATCCTACAAAACCAATTGGCCCATTTTACACAAAAATAGAAGCTGATGAGATGAAAACCAAATTTCCTGATTGGACATTTATTGAAGATGCAGGAAGAGGATATAGAAGAGTTGTACCTTCACCTATCCCAATAAAAATTTTTTCAGCATCAAGTATTCCGGATGCATTTAAAACTGCAAATGTAATTATTGTTGGAGGTGGAGGTGGTATTCCAGTAATTAGAAAACCAGATAATACATTTGAACTGGTTGATGCTGTTATTGATAAGGATAGAACTGCTTGTCTTGTTGCACTTAAAATCAAAGCAACTCATTTTTTTCTGCTTACTGGAGTCCCTCATGTTTGTATAAACTTCGGAAAAGCTGATGAAAAAAGTTTATTCAACATAAATGTTGAGGAAGCAAAAAGATATTTGAATGAAAATCAATTTCCGCCAGGTTCAATGGGACCAAAAATTGAAGCAGGAATTGAATTTGCAGAAGAAACACATGGATCAGCCATTATTACAAATGCAGATAGTATAGAGGCTGCGTTAGATAACAAAGAAGGAACAAGAATACATTTGTGATTTTAGATTTAGGATGCAGGGCTACTGAATTCTATCTTCTAACTCCTTCATTTCACCCCAGTTTTTTCCCCTTTCTATAGTAACCTTTAAAGGAACTCTTAAGTTCATTGCATTTACCATTTCTCTTCTCACCAATTTAATCAATCTCTTCTCCTCTTTTTCAGGATATTCAAAGACCAGCTCATCATGGACCTGCATTATCAGATTACTCTCCATTTTTACTAATTCTTTATGAATATTGATCATTGCAATTTTTATTATATCAGCTGCACTTCCCTGAATAATAGTATTTATAGCCATTCTTTTCCCATTTTCTCTAACAGTTTTGTTTGAACTTATAATTTCTGGGATCTCTCTTTTCCTGCCTGAGATGGTCTCAACAACAGGATTATGCTCTGCTTTTTTTATAACCTCTTCAATGAAATCCTTAACACCAACATATCTATCAAAATATTGATCAATAAAATTTTTAGCATCTTTATAACTCACACCCAATTCTTTTGAGAGCGAAAAAGGTCCACTTCCATATAGAATAGAAAAATTAATGATTTTTGCCTTTTTTCTTTTTTCATATTCATTCAAAAACAAATCATTTCCCAAAACAGTGTTAGCTGTTTGTTGATGTATATCAAAATCGTTCTCAAAAGCTTCTATCAGATTCTTATCCTTTGAAAAATGAGCCATAACTCTCAATTCGATCTGTGAGTAATCAGCTGAAAGTAAAAACATATCCTTCTGTGAAACAAAGGATTTTCTTACATTTACTCCTCCAAGTTCCCCCTTTGGAATATTTTGAATATTTGGCTTTGATGAGGACAATCTGCCCGTTGCAGTCACAGTTTGATTAAAAGATGTATGAACTCTACTATTTTCATCAACATCATCAATTAAGCCAATAAGATACGTGGAAAGCAATTTCTTATAGGATCTATAATCAATGATTTTTTCTACTACAGAAAAGCTTCTCAATCCTTTCAATACCTCAATATCAGTAGAATAAGATTTTGTCTTTCTTGTTCTCTTTTTTATAGGAAGATTCATACGTTCAAATAAAAATTCACCCAGTTGTTGAGAAGAATTAAGATTAAACTCATAGCCTGCTATATCAAATATCTCCTTTTTAACCTTTATTATCTTTTCTTCCATTTTTTTAGATGCTGACCTTAAAAATTCAACATCAATTTTAACACCACAAAATTCAATATCAGCAAGAACTTTAATAAGCGGCATCTCAATATTTTTGTATAAGTTATATAACCCTTTTTTTTCAATATCATTTATCAAAACGTCAATTAACTTAAGAGAAAGATTCGAATCATCAATGCAATAATGGCTAAGCTTTTCAATTTCAACATCTATAATGTTTGAATTATTCTTAAATTTCCCTATTAAATCATCATATTTAACCTGATTATAATTTAAAAACTCAAGAGTCAGATCTTTTAATCTATGAGTTCTTCTATTTGGGAAAAGCAAATAAGACATTATCATTGAATCATGTTCAATACCCTTTACATCAATCCCATTTTGTCTTAGGTGTAAAACATCAAACTTCAGGTTATGCCCTGTTTTTTTTATCTTCTCATCTCCAAATACTTCATTCATTTCATCTACAAAATCATTGAAACTAATTGCTAAATCTTTACTCTCCTTTTGAGTATAAACAAAAGGGATATAGTAACCCTCATTAATAAATGAAATAGAAAGTCCAACTATCTGTGATTTGAAAAATTCAATTCCTGTAGTTTCAATGTCAAAACTAAAATATTTCTCTTTAATAATTTTATTTTTTAAATCTCTCAATTGTAAAAGGTCTCTAACAATATTATATTTTATATTCAGGATACTTTCTTTTTTATCAGAATATTTTTCGATTTTTTTTAAAAAGCTATTAAAAGATAATTTCCTGTAAAAAGATATTAACCTACTATTAGTCTCATTTTTAAATTTTTCTTCCTTAAATTCAAGTTCAAACTGAGGAGAACTATCAAGATCTATTAATTGCTTGGAAAGTTCCAACAGTTTAATATTAGACTTAATTTTCTTTCTTAAATTTTCATCCAATTCATCTATTCTATTAAACATATTGTCAAGGGTTTCATACTTTGCAATCAATTTTTTTGCTGTTTTTTCACCAACACCAGGAACTCCGGGAATGTTATCGGAAGAATCCCCCATAAGAGATAAATAATCAACAATCTGATCCGGGGAAACTCCAAAACAATCCATTACTCCCTCTTTATAGAGTTTTCGCTTTAATTTTGGGTGATAAATACAGACATTATCATTAACCAACTGGAATAAATCTTTATCAGCAGTAAAAATAATGATCTCACAGCCTTTTTTACCAAAAGACTTAGATATTTTTGCAATTATATCATCTGCTTCAAACCCAGGCGCTTCCGAATAATTTATTCCTCGCAAATCCAGGTACTCTTTTATATAAGGAAGCTGTGCTATAAGTTCTTCAGGGGGCAATAACCTTTTTGCTTTATATTCAGGGTATATTTTATGCCTAAATACCTTTCCTTTTGAATCAAAAGCAACAAACAAAGCTTCAGGTTTCAATTCATTTATTAAATTCTCTACTCTTGAGACAAAACCATAAATTGCTCCAGTATGCTCCCCTTTTAAAGTTCTCATATTTTTATGTGAATAAAATGAACTAAATGTTAGATACATAGCGTCTATTAAAAGAATACTCTTAAGCATGAGTGATTTGATTAAAATACAAGCTCATTCTCATTTAAATACTCAGAAACCATTTCATCTAAAGTTTGTTCCTCAATTTCTTGAGTATCTAAAGAAAGTAAATGAGTAAATTTTCCTTTTCTTAATTCAGAAATAAGGTCATCGTGTTGAACTTTCATCATCCTTCTAAGTTTACGTAGTAAATCTGAACTATTTAACAATTTACTATATGATAATTTTCTTGATAATAAAATTTCTCCCCTATGATAAACAAGGGTTTCTATTATTGGATTATCTGCACCCTTCTCCTCTGTCTGCACATGAAAGACTTCACTCCTGTATTTTACATCTGTATTAAAGCCAACTACCATAATAAAATAATAATTAAAATCAAACTTAATGTCAAGGGGCAGTGGGGTCAGGTCTTGTATTTTGCATTCCGATAAAATCTAAGGACCTCATATTCATTGAGCGTATGCAAAATACAAGACCTGACCCCATGTTATTTGACCCCATGTTATTATTGCTTATTTTCAAACGTATAAAATTTGCCATTTTTAGGACTAAAAATTTTTTTACCTATAAAACCCATTCCAAAAAGTTCTCTTTGCAAGGTAAGTAAAAAGAATCTATGCGAAACTATTAAAATATTTTTATCCTCATTTTTATTTAGTTTGGATAGAAATTGAATTGCTCTTTTTTTT
>JAUWNT010000258.1 GCA_030612495.1 Candidatus Aminicenantota bacterium | reverse complement strand
TTTTTTTTATCTAAAAAAACCACACATAAACTTTAACACCAAAAAAAATAAATTTTATTGTATAATAATTGTATGCTGTATAATCCTAATATTTTCAAGGGAAAATGGCTAATAAAATACAATCCTGATGAATTCAATTATACAGACATACTTGAATTCTTATATGATGTTGTAGAATGGATAGAAAAGAACAATTTACAAACTAAATATAAATATATCTTATTTGATAAAGAGATAAAAGAAAATACATTTTATATAAATAGAAATGAAATCTCTCAAGATAATCCATCTTTATTTATAAACCTTAAAAACAGCAACCTTTTGGATATAAAAAGGGTTGATTCCAAAAACCATAGAAAAATGGGTTTTGTAAAAAAGAGAAATATAAAAAATATCCTTCTTATGTATCCTGCTTTAACAACAGACAAAAGATGGGATACAATAGACTTAACAGCTTCATCTCTCTTTCTCGGTTCATCATTAAAAAACAACAAATTCAATATTGATATAAAAAAACAAATTCTTCCATACACAAACATTAATAAAGAATTAATAAAATATGACCTCATAGGTTTTACTCTATTTGAAGATACTTTTTTGGACACAAAAGAATTTCTTTCTAACTTAAAGCAAAACTTTAAAGGATTAATCGCAGCAGGAGGTCCTTTAATAACATTAAATCCTATGCATACAGTACGTTATCTTCCTGAAATAAATTTAATAGTAAGAGGTGAATCCGAATTAATTATATCTGATATATTAAATTCAATAAATAAAAAGATTTCGAATGAATTATTTAAATTCAAAGGTTTATTTTTCAAAGATTCAGGGATCATTTTAATTTCAGATATTAATAAAATAAATAGACCGGAAAACTTTAATGATTTTAGATTTAATATTGATTTTTTAAAAAAAGAAAATATTAAAAATGGGCTTGAAATGAATCTTTCAAGGGGATGTGAAAGAAGTTGTGTGTTTTGCTCAAAGGTTCAGGGCAAAACCTTAAGGAAATTGCCTGAAGAGAAATTTGAATATCTATTAAAAGAATTTGCTAATAAAATTAATAGATTTGGACTAACTTCCCCTTTATCAAAAACTATAAATATAAATGATGATGACATATTACAGGATATTGATTATGCAAAAAATATTTTTTCTTTAATAAAAAAATTCGGTTTTAAATTGTGGGGAATTCAAACATCCATCAATTCCTTTTTTAATAAAAAAGATCAAATAGAAAAAAATATAATTGAATTAATTGATGATAGAGATATATTTGTAAAGGATCAACCTCTTGTATGGTTGGGAACTGATACTTTTTTAAGAAAAAGGGGTTCAAGACTGGGTAAATCAATTCCCCATAAAAACCAGATAGAAAATTTAATATATGAATTTGAAAAAAGAGAAATAAAAAATTATCATTTCTGGATAAGCAGTGATTATAACTCAGGCTGGCAGGAGTTTATTGATGAATTCATTTTTATATATAATTTGAAGAAAAAATTCAGAACATTTGAAATCCTTGCACACTCTCCATTCCTGATCCCCTACTCTACAACACCTTTATACAAATTGTTAATCAAATCAAACAATTTAAGCCAACAGATCAGGTATAAAAAAATTCTTAAATCAAAAAAGGATATTTTAACATTCCCTTTAATAGAAAGATTGGAAACAAGATATATTTATTTAAACAGACTATTAAAAAACGAAGCTATTGTAAGTGATAATGGTTTTTTTACATATCTAAAAAAGAAAGATTTTCTGAATGCGTTTTTAACAGCTTACGATTTTTTGAAAAAGGAAAGGATATATTTTGAATCTTCAAACATTTTAAAGGAATCATCCAGATTAATAAAAATTGAAAATAAACTTGAACAAA
>JAUWNT010000134.1 GCA_030612495.1 Candidatus Aminicenantota bacterium | reverse complement strand
ATCAGTGGGTTGCAAATGTAGAAGATGAATTTATGACAGAAACATATAAAAATCGATATATTTTTTCAACTATAGATCAAAAGACCCTTTCCTGTGTGCTCAGGCTTAACTGGATTTTTAACCCAAAGTTGAGCATTCAAGTTTATATTCAGCCATATATTTCTGTTGGAACATATAGCGAATTTAAAGAACTTGCAAGACCAAAAAGTTTTGATTTTAATATATATGGAGAGAATAATTCCTATATAACTTATAGTGATGAAACATATTTTGTTGATCCCGATGCCTCAGGTCCGTCTCCTGAATTTTCATTTGAAGATCCAAATTTCAATTATAAATCAATTCGTGGTACAGTTGTTCTGAGATGGGAATATAAACTTGGCTCAATATTTTATTTTGTATGGACACAGAACAGAAATGACTATTCAAACCCTGGTGGATTCAGTTTTTCAAGAGACATAAGAGATATGTTAGGTGCTCCTGGAGATAATATATTTATGATCAAATTTACTTACAGATTTAGCACATGATAAATATGTGTCTTTAAGGATGAGACTTAGATTCTAAATCTAATTTTTTTCTTATTTTTTTTGATGTTTTTTTCTGTATTCTAAAGGGGTGAGGCCAGTATTTTTTTTAAAAGCAGTATTAAAAGCTGATTTTGAATTAAATCCAACATCATAGGCAATTTTAAGAATAACATATTGATTTTCTTTTGTGTCTTTTAGTTTTTCCTTTGCTTCCTTTACGCGGTACTTGTTTAAAAATTGATTGAAGTTGATGAATAATTCCTGATTGATTATCCTTGACAGCTCTTCTTTTGAGATCCCAATTCTTTTTGAAAGTTTTTGAAGGGTCATATTAGGATCCAGGTGAGGTTTCTCTTTTTCCATTAATTTTATCAAACTCTTTAAATATCTTTTTGATTTTTTCTCATTCAATAAGGAGGTTTGATACCTGTTAATATCCATTAAATAAAACTTTTGATCTTTTTCTTTTGAGCGTTTGCCTGCCCATTTGATAGTTATAAAAAAGAGGATCACAAGCATAATTATAAATGGGATATAAAATAAAGGGTTTAGATAGAATGGGCGATCAATTAAAAAAAGGGACACAGTTCCATTAGAATTCCATTTCCCATTACTATTACAAGCGATTATCTCAAATTTATAGCGACCATGATGCAAATTTATTAATTCTACCCTGTTTTTTTCTATATATTTAATTGATTTTTTATTATATTTAGACAAAAAGTATCCAGGACCAAACAATTGATATAATCGAAATCGAAATTTTATCTTCTCTGGAGATGAAAAATTTGGTGCTGAAAAAAGGAATTGAATTTTGTTAGTTCCAGCAGGGAATTTTAGTTTTTTATTTATATCAAAAGAAATATCATCTATTAATACCTTTTCAATAATTACAGGTTGTTCAATGGTACTGAATATTGGGTTTTTTAGGTTTATGATTAAAACCCCTTTAATAGAGGGAAACAATATCAATCCATCTTTAGTTTTCCAGCCTGCAGGTTGAGACCCACCTGTAAAAATAGATGTTTTTAAACCATCTGATTTCTGTAAATGATGATATTTAACAGATATTTTTTTTCCTTCACCATATCTGTTTAATTCTCGTTTTGAGACTGAAAAAATCCCTTCATTTGAACTCAGCCATAGATTCTCTTTATTGTCCTCAATTACTCTGTAAATTGGTGAATTTGAAAAACTGAGTTTAGCAAAATGAATAAATTTATTATTTTTAAAACGGAGAAGCCCTTCACTTTGTGTTCCTATCCATAGTGCGCCCTTTTTATCCGGCAAAATGTCAAGTATTATATTTGCTGTTAAACCCTGTTTCTTTGTGTAAGTTTTAAATTTTTTATTATAATAACAATTCAATCCATTCCTTGTACCAATCCAGAGGTTGCCATGTATATCTTCACTTATACAGAAGATAAAATCATTTGAAAGGCCTTTGTTTGAATCCCGGATGAGAAATTTACCATCTTTAAACTGGTTCAAGCCTCCACCAAAGGTTCCTATCCAGAGATTTCCTTTTGTATCCTCGAATATTGAACTTATTGAATTGTTCGATAATCCGTTTTTATATGTAAAGGTTTTAAATTTTCCATTTATAAATTGGTTTAATCCATTATCAGTACCTATCCATAAATTACCTTTTCTGTCTTTAAAGATTGATTTAATATAATTACTGTTTAGTCCATGTTTTGTTGTAAAAATTTCAACTCTTTCTTTGTTGAGTCTATTTAAACCCCCTCCTTGTGTTCCAATCCATATATTTCTATCATTATCTTCATAAATAACATTAACGTAATTATGTGACAGTCCATTCTTTACAGATAATGTTCTGAATCTTATGTTTTGGATAAGAAAAATCCCTGATTCCTGTGTGCAGACCCAGATATTCCCAGTTTTATCTTCATATAGAGATGTTATATTTTTACCAATAAGTTCTCCGTCCATATTAAAATTCTCAATCTTATTATCAATTAATCTATAAAGACCTGTGTTGGTAGCAATCCAAATGGTTCCTTCTGCATCCTGGAGAATTGAATTAATAATGTTGCTTTCTACAAGGTTTCCAGCTTTGAAGGGCATATATTTTCCTTTTTTAATAAGATTTAACCCCTGATTGGTTCCTATCCAGATGTTACCCTTTTTATCCTCATAAATTGAATTTATAAAGTTATTTGATTTTCCATTTTTTGTTAAATGGATAGTAAATTTTTCGTTTGTTTTGCGGTTTAATCCATTTTCAGTACCAATGAAAAGATTCCCTTTTTTGTCACAAAAAACCGAATTAACAAAATTATTGGATAAGCCTGATTTATGAGTAAATGATTTCAGATCAAATTTGATCAATCCTCCCCCATAAGTTCCAATCCATATATTTTGTAAACTGTCTTGAGTTATAGAGCTTATAAAGTCGTTTTGTAAATTGCTATTTATAAAGGAGTAATTTTTCCAGATATTTTTTTTAAAACTGGTAATTCCTCCTTCATTTGTTCCAATCCATAATGTGCCATCTTTTGAAATAAACAGAGATGTAATTGAATTGTTTTTTATAGTTTTTGTGTTTGTTTTATCAAATATTTTAAAAAAAGTTCCATCAAATCTTGCAACTCCTTTTTCAGTTCCAATCCATATATAACCCTGTGTGTCCTGGATAATACAATTGACTGAATTATGTGGAAGCCCGTTGTATCTATTCCATGATTTTAGAATATACTTTTCATAAGTTGTCATAGAGTTAGAAAAAATTAGACCTGATGGTTGAATGAATATCAGGAAAAGATAGATACATATCCTATAAAAAAGTTTTTTGTTCATGCTTTTACAGATATATTACCTGTGTGTTTTTAAAATTTCAAGCCTTTTACAGGTTTTTGCCACTAACTTTTTGAATATGTAAATAAAAGATCATGGTTTGAATAAAATAATTTTTATTGTTAAAGGAGCTTAATTTGACAATCATTTTGTCATAAGATATAAATTGAGAAAAGGAGAAAAAAATGAGATTTAAGGTGGTTTTAACAAATTTTATTGTTATTTTAGTTATTCTTGGAAATTTTTGTTTAGCGAAAACAAAATATGATGAAAAACCAAATACCTTAAAGAATCAATCTAAAGAGAGCATGGTTAAAAAAGAATTTTTCAAGGGAGATTGGATTTTAAGAGAAGATATCCATGTTTTTTCTGAACCTGTTAATCGATCAGTACAGGCAAATATTTATCAAAATAAAGATAGGCTTAGACTGGCTTTTTTTATTTCTCCAGATTCTGACACACATGTCAAAAATGTGGATCTTAATTTAAACTTTAATCCCATGTATTTTTTTATTATGGGCAAACCAGTTTTATATGATACGCAAATAAGAGAGAGGAATAATATAGACTATAAATTCAAGAATGAGTTAGTGGTTTTTAGAGTGAAAGTAAGAAGATATATTAAGTATATTGAATTTAACGTTGCTTCGCGAAAGCTGAAAAATATCGGGAAACTAACAATTAAAGATAAAATAAAACAAGCAAGGACAATCAGGCGAATAAAACAACAACTTGATAGCTGGTCGCAATTAGCTAACGGACAGATTATTGCGCAGGAGACTCTGAGACCTATCATATCGCATGGTGGTTATGCTGTCGATGGAATAAAAAGAGCCGTAATCTGGGCCAATTATTCAAAACTCACAGGCAAATTCGAGTTAATTGATGCTTTAAATAATGTTCAGCATCCGGATGTCCAACCTGTAGTGTTTACAGGCGATTTGAAAGAGTCTGGAAATCATGTGTGGGGTGGGAATAATTACATTGCCGATTTTTCGGATTTTAAAAAGGAAGGTCTTTATTTTGTGCGTTTAAAAGTCAATGAAACTAATGAAATATCCGATTCTTATGTTTTCCCGATAAAGAAAGATATTTATCTTGGCCTTGCAGCAAAAGCTGCTAAATGGTTTTACTATCAACGTTGCGGAACCGAAGTTCCGGGATTTCATAAAGCCTGTCATATGCAAGATACAATAATAAAAAAGGATGGCACGAAAGTTGATGTTTCAGGCGGCTGGCACGATGCAGGTGATTACGGCAAATGGATTGGCGGAGGAACTTCCGGTGTGCTTGCTCTTACAATATTTCAGGATCAATTTAGAAACGAATTCAAAAGCTCTGAAGTTCCTGAATTAACAGATGAAGCTGCATGGGAAGCACGATATTTCTGTAAAGGATACTGGGATGGAGCTTTTCATCCAGGCTTTACAGGAAACTTTGAAAACGTATGCGAATGGCTTGGTGCTCCTGAATGCGAACCGCCAAGAATTGTTCTGGAAGAAGAAATGATAGAAAATAATTATGGACCTGTTAAATCTCCCGGAATAAGTTTAACCGGTGCTTCATTAGCAATAGTTGCCCGGCAAATAAAACCTTATGATAAAGAATTTGCAAAAAAATGTATAACAATTGCCAAAGATGCCTATAACATTGATTCCAAAGTTGAACTTGAAAAAAATAAATTCAATTCATTTTTGGGACTTCAAACCGGATTGCTATTAAGCGATGTTGAGCTTTATAAAATCACAAAGGATAAAAAATATAAAAAAGATGCAAAAATCAGGGTTAAAAATATTACAAAACAACAGATTGACGGAAAAGAGGGATTCTTCTATTATGATGAGGCAAAAAAATCGGAAACTCATGCAGACTGCCGTTTTCAAATGCTTGCACTTTACGAATATTATAAAGCATTTCCTGAAAGCAAATTGAATAAAGAAATAAAAAATACTTTCAAACGCTGGGCAGATTACATGATGAAGTATGCTGATGTTTCAAGCTTTGGGCTTATTGGTGGAGTAACAAAAGATGGTACAATCAAAAGTTACAGGTATGTAGCCGGTGCAAACAGGCGTATCGGAGCAGTTGCATGGGGACTTGCTACAGCAGCTATTATTTTGGATGAACCGAAATATTTGGAAGCTGCAGAACTCCAGTTGCAATGGATCATCGGATTTAATCCTGCTGATAT
>JAUWNT010000120.1 GCA_030612495.1 Candidatus Aminicenantota bacterium | reverse complement strand
AAGTCCTTCTTCAAAATTGACTCGGTTCAGAATTTCTTTTATTGATGTTTTTATTGTTAAACCAGAGGATGTTGAAACTTTAACTACCTTCATTAGTATTTCTAATAGTTTTATAGATTTCTTCGATTCAATCTTTTCATTATCTATCTTAATTTTTTTAAGAAAAGCTCTTAGTGGTTTTTCCTTGATAGATTCAAAAAAGCTCATAAGAATATTACATCTATCCAGGAAATCATTCTCAATAAAATCATGTCTTGCTACATTTCCAATTTTCCTGAGTTCCATCCAATGATACCAACCGGAATATTCTATGTCATGTTTTGAATAAGAACATAATTCCATGTCATTATAGGATAAATCAAAAAAACTAAATAACTGTGATAAAATATTGAAAAAATCTAAATAGCTGTATATAAGTTCTTTAGCCCTTAGACCAATATTTCTCTTTCCATATTTTTTAATATTCTGATCTACTTCTTCTTTTGATACTGCAAATTTATTTATCTCTTTTGTAATATACTTTGGAATACCTTCATATAATTTTCTTAGTTCAAAACGCACATAATCTCTTCCCATTCTTTTACAAAAAGAAATTTCCCACCAACCTTGATAATTAACAATTCCATTTTCAGGATAGATTTTAAATTCTTTTCTATTCTCATATTCTAATAAATAGTGATCTTCAACATATACATAATCAATTCCTGACTTTCTTGCATCTTCTTCTGTGCATTCTTCTTTATATCCTGGCCAATTTAATATTATTGATTCAGGTTCGGTGATATTTTTCTTTTTCGGAATAAGAATATTCTGTCTTCCCCATATTTGTATATTATAATTTCCTTTATCTGATGCTAATTTCAATAACTTTATTTTCTTATTTTTCTCATTAATTATAATGCTTGAGTCTTTTTGCAACATTTTTTCAAGTTCTGGTTCTATTGTGTGTATCCACCTTTCTTCAAAATAAAACTCAACTATCGCACATTTTTTTAAGAAAGCATAATCTTCAAGATATTCTCTTTCAGCCTCAATTTTTGCTAAAGTACTACCGCTTTCAATTTTATATTCAGAAGTAGGTAATACTTCAATTACACCGTACCGGGGTACTGATGGGTCATCCCAGTATGTTTTCTGATCTGAATTTCTTGCTACAAGAGCATATTGCATGAGAAATTTTGGTTCAGGTATATACACCATTTTATCATGTCTTCGCCATGATAAAACTAATGGTTCAAGATGAATCTTGTCATTTAATAATCCACGTATATAGTATTTTTCTGTAAATAGATCCGTTATTTTCTCTATTGGTATCGGTCCAATGTATTCAACTTCATGCCCTGCTTCTTCTTCCGATTCCATAAGTTTATCTAAATAAAACAAGGGAACCAAAGCAGCTGAAAAATATGAAGTACCCCAGTAACCGTTAACAATAGAAGACTCAATTTTACCTATCGTTATTTTATTTTTTTCTGGGTTTTTTCTTTTATTTACGTATGAAAATATTTCATCTATTCTATTCATATTTTTTTCTTCCAAATTTTAAGCCTTTTAACATATTGGGAAAATAAGAACAACACATCCTATTTTTTCTATGGTTTAGCTTTCCATTTTGCGAGGTCTTCCTTTAGGACATCTATCTATAGTAATACCTAAAGCCTCAACCATCCGGTTAAGAAACTCCTCAGATCCTATAGGTTTTCCGCTAAATGTTACCGAATTACTGAGTTATTAATATGACCTTTTGTCATTTTTTACTCGATTTCCACGCCCTTAGTCGGTAATATTTTTTCTAACGGATAGTATTGATCATAAATACGGGCAATCTTGTACTCAATACTATTCTTGTTGATTTTCCACTTTCCTTTACTTATATATTTTGGTAATGGAACCATATATCTTGCACCATCTACTAATACGAAAATGCTTCTTTTCAAAATAGTGCTGTTATACCAAAGTTCTACATAAAGATTTGAAGCGTGGGGATCAGGAAATTTTTCAGACCATTCTTCCACGAAATTTGAGCTAAGCTCCTTACCCTCGATAATTTTATATTCCGGAAAATCACGATGATACAAATAGCTATCACCATCCATTTTTTCCCATGCATCTGGATAATCTAGTAGCATTAACATTCTACGAAGAGGAGGAAGCCCTATGCCAAACCTTTCTCTCCACATAAGTTCTATATGATCTTCTGGAACACTATTATTAAGAGAAATATTTGTATCGCCTATCCTCGTATAGACTACACCCGCTCGTATGATATTACTTCCATTTCGTTTATCTTTGGTTAGGAAAAATGGCTTATCAGGTCTGTTGAGTATCCTTAATATTGCTATCTCATGGTTATTTCCGCTTTTTTCGTGTTTAAGCCTAACTTCTGGAATTTTATTAAAGTTAGACTGTTTTAACAAATCTTGTATATCAGCAGATTTTTTCTTGTTTTCATCATTTTCAATGCCTATAATTTTTTTGTCATCCGCTACCCCGAAGACTAAATATCGATCTCCATCAGTTTTGGCATTTACTAAACAAATAATATCATGAAGTAATTTAAGATTGTTTTCATGGAAACTCTGCTTAAAATCTAGCCACTCACATTCATCTTCAATTAATAAATCTGACAATTTCAAGGTAAATTCACCTTCCTTTATTAAAATTATTAAAATAGAGGTACGTACTATTTTTTCTATGATTTAGTTTTACGTTTTACGAGGTTTTCCTTTAGGACGTATATCTACAGTAATACCTAAGGCTTCAATCATCCGGTTAAGAAATTCTCAAACCCCATAGGTTTCCCGTAAAAAATTACCGAATTATTGACTTTGCACACCTTGCCCCCTATTCCTATTTTTATTGGAAAGGGTTACCTTTACTAACTTTGTAATATTGCAAGAACTGACCCCCTTTCCTTTTTTATTCCCTATTTATTCCAAATTTTCAAGGCGTAAACTCTTTTCTTTTTTCTTCCAATAATTTTTCAACCGCTTTTCCGCTAAGTTTCTCCCTTGCAATACGAAATAATTCTGCATGAGGAATATAAGCATTGGCCGGATCTTTATACCATTCAGTCATAACACTTATAGTAAAATAGAAGTTAGTATCTACTAGTGGTTCTAAATCCTCCCCAAATTTTAGAAGTTTACTCATTATTTTACCAAATTCACTGGGAGCGATTGACGGTTCAATTTTCCACATCAACTCTATAATTCTAAAATAAACATCGGTCGACCCATCCTCTAAAGCCATTATATAAATACACTTTTCATAATCAGAATAAGAAGCCCAGCTTTCACCATAATTGTAGGATTCACTGGTAGAATCACTAGTAGAATAAGAAAACTCCATTGAAAAAATTGAAACAAAAACAATTAGTATTATAAAAATTGCCTTACTCATCTTCATACGGATTATCACCTCTCAAAATAGCTAAAAATTATGATAAATATAGCGTTTTTATAAATCCAGGTCAATTTACTTTTTGCAATGTCTAATAAGGATTGTAGGCAATATTTTTTACGTCTTACTATTTACATCCTTAATCCTTCCAGAATCAATCCACTCTTTTATTATTTCTCTCCTCTTTTCTTCCAGGACAACCTAAAAGTTACCCGACTATTGACTTGGTACGCCTTCCCTGTTTAAGAAAATGGGATGTGTCCCCATTTATTCCCCAATTTAATTATGCAAGTTATATTTTGATTCCTGCCTTTGATGCTTTAATGATAAGATAATTAATAAACGTAGAGCAAGAAACTAACATAAATTTTGCATCTTCAAAATAAAGATTAGGCTCATCAAGTAATGCATGACGTATACCATCAGCATCACTTGTATACCCATATAAACTGCTGAATGCACTTTTCAGAGCAGAGTGCAAACTAACCTTATCCTCTATTTTCTTCAATGCCTGTCCTAATGTTGTATTTTTCTCTTTCGTTATTAGGTTACAAATAGCCTCTACCGCACTTATAGATTCTTTAATCGAGTTTCTGTAATTAGGGGATTTTCTGTCTGCTAATAAATCTAAAGCTGTTTTCAAATGAGTATTAACCGCTTTTAAAGGCTTGGAAATTTCTAAAGCTTCCTCTATTTCCGAAATTTCCTCTTCCGAGGTTATCTGTGTAATCTTACCTCCAATGAAACGATATGCGGATAATTCACGTTCTAAAAAAGAATTACAAAGATCCATAAAATCCTGATTATCATCTTTATAAGGATAGCTATAAACAATAAATTCTATGAAATCATAAACTTCGTACCATTCATAATTATAAAATATCTTTCTTATTTTTTTATAAGTTTTGCTCCAAGCATTTTCCAAAGTATCAAGTGGTTGTTTAAAATGGTCAACCCATATTTTTTTGATCAAAATTTCCATATCCGGGAAATAAGAAATCCAATATTTACTTATATTATCCCAGTAAGAAGCAGTTAAGGCGTTCCATAAATCATTGCGCAAATCATCATCCATAAAATTCATTTGGATAACGCTTTTAACTGGCTTAATTCCTTTTCTTTGAGAAAATAACTTCATTTTATCACCCCACTTGAACAAGCAATTATTGTGAATAATTTTAATAGAAAATAGGAATACATCCTATTTATTATAGAGATGCTAGGTATGAATTTTGCAAGCCAATTATTACATATATCTTATAAATCTTTGATTCAAATGTTCTAATCTATCAATATATTCTCTAAATCTCTTAGATAATTCAGAGTGAATTTCCTCTGAACGAATTATTTTATTAAGAACAAATGATATTTCTTTTGTATACCTATAAAATTTATCAAAAGACATTCTGTCAATTTCTCCATGCACAATTCTGTTTCTTAATTCTCTTATTCTACGAAATAAACGATCTAACTCTTCTTTGTGTCTTGGATGAATTTCTGATTCATCTATTTTCATCATTAAATCTTCCAATATTTCAAACAGGTCTATGTTCTCCATTGAATATCTTTCAAGCATTCTAGGATCTAATTCTCTCCCTCTTTCTATCATTTCCATTCTTCTCATCATCATTCTTTTTTCTTCTAATTTTCTAATTTTCCTAACTTCTTCAATCGTTCTATTATCAATTTCTTTCTTTTCTGTTTTATAGAATTCTAGAAATCTATCTGCTGTATAAATATGAAAATCAACCCCCGCCTTGTCAGATATTTCCTTTTTTAATTGTGGTAATGGCATAAGTCTTTTTCCGTCTTTTTCTAGCCACCAATCTTCTTTGACATCACCTGAAATCAAAACTATTGGTTTTTTACTTTCCTTGGCTTTATCAATTATTTGATACCATAAAATAAGGTCTCCATATTTTTTATCTTCGGGTTTTTTGTCATCCTTAAAACCAGGGGGAATTTTCTTTTCGTATCTCTCTTTACCTTCTTTTTTTATCTCATTTAACTTTTTTTCATCATAATTATTTCCTATATCTCCTTCGAACAGTTGATTTAATTTTTCTAATACTTCATCTTTTTCTAGCCATTTAGGATGGTCATTTTTTACTCGCTTAATTCTTCTTACTACACCAGATAGCCCCTTGTTCATCATTTCTCTAATTTTACACAAATCTAAAAAGGGATGGTCTTTATATTTATCTTCAATGTCACTTTTTGCTTTTTTTATTATTGATAAAATTTCATCATATGATTTCTCATATTCAGAAATAACGTTGATTCTGTTTTCATAAAATTCATATCCAACCTGATATGGAATCCAAAGCTGTTTTTTCTTTTTTAATTCATTTAGAACATCAAAATATGTCTTAACTGTTTCTCTGCTATATCTATACATATTCAAAAGAGTGTTTGAATCAAACACAAACAAACAAGCTTTCCATAATTGCTGTAATTCTTGTTTAGTAAATTGATGATATTCTTTAAAAATTTTTTTCATATTCCCCTCCTTTAGAAAATAGGAGTAATGTCAAAAATAATTTACTAATTTTCTCTTAAACTCTTTATTTTCAAATGTTTTAGTGAAATTGACTTGCCTCCCCCCCACTTTTTTAGTAGGATTTAAGAGAACTACCCCAAAAAAGGAGGCAAGCCAAGTGAAAAAGACTACTCGTTTTGTTATCTGGATCTGCTCTAAGTTCACCCGTAAAGAGATAGAGCAAATTATTCAAGGTCTCATGGAGGTCTTAGCTAACCG